>NZ_JAWXQV010000054.1:0-84415 GCF_033843325.1 Klebsiella sp. JN_Kp126
CCACCAGAGGGAACTGGCCGGTTCTCTCTGGATTTTTTAATAATACAAGCCCGGATAAGGCGCAACGCGCCGCCATCCGGGAACGCACACGGAAGCGCTATTTTCCCCACAATCTCCGCGAATTATTTTCGATCTTCCCGCTCAGGCGCCGTTTCTGCATGGTACGGCTCCAGCTTACCGACAGCCCCGCCGCGGAGAGCAGACGGTGGTACTGCTCATCATCAAACGGCATCTGCCAGGCGATGGCGCCCGCTTCGTGAACGCTCACGTCGCTGAGCCGGGAAACCAGCGCCAGCGGCACATCGCTGGACACCTGCCCGCCCGCCACCACCCGATACAGCCAGCCGGTTTTGCCGCTGTTTTGCATAAGCTGCGCCATATAGCTGACGGCAAAGTGATAGTTGAGCTTGAAGCACGGCGATCGCGGCTGCGTGACCTGAATCAGCGCTTCTCCCCAGCGGAAGATATCGCCAATGTAGACGTTTTTTTCGGTCAGCCCTTCGGTCGAGAGATTTTCGCCAAACGCCGGGGCGCAGAAAAGATCCGCCTGCTGCGGAAGCTCACGGGCCCAGTGGGCGTAGTGTTCACGGGGATAGTGGCACAGCGCGCGGTCCGGCCCGCCGTGAATTTTCTTCTCCGCCTGCTCATCGCCCTCCAGCCCCAAATCGCCGAGGGTCAGTTCACCATCGACCTGAATTTTACCGATGGCGCTTGGACGGCTGCCGTCATAATCCCTTACCTTGCCCACAAAGACATTCACCGGATAGTGCATCGCTGCTCCTTTGCTGCGGATATAAAAAAAGCGAGTCATCAGACTCGCTTCTCGCTCAGCACAATGCAACCTTATTTTTTGGCGGCAAAACGCGCTGCGGCTTCGTCCCAGTTCACCACGTCCCAGAACGCTTTGATGTAGTCCGGGCGGCGGTTCTGGAATTTCAGGTAGTAAGCGTGTTCCCACACGTCCAGGCCGATAATCGGGAAGCCGGAAGCGCCGGAGATCGCTTCGCCCATCAGCGGGGAGTCCTGGTTAGCGGTAGAAACCACCGCCAGCTTGTCGCCTTTCAGCACCAGCCACGCCCAGCCGGAGCCGAAACGGGTCGCCGCCGCTTTTTCAAATTCCGCTTTGAAGTTGTCAACGGAACCGAAATCACGCTCGATAGCCGCTTTCAGGTCGCCCTGCAGGGTGGTACCGGTTTTCAGGCCTTTCCAGAACAGGCTGTGGTTAGCGTGGCCGCCTGCGTTGTTACGCAGCACGGTTTTTTTGTCTGCCGGCAGCTGATCCAGTTTGGTAATCAGCTCTTCTGCGGACAGGCTCGCGAATTCAGGCAGGCTTTCCAGCGCTGCGTTAGCGTTATTTACGTAGGTCTGGTGGTGTTTAGTGTGATGGATTTCCATCGTCTGCTTGTCAAAATGCGGTTCCAGGGCGTCATAAGCGTACGGCAGGGCAGGCAGTGTATAACTCATAATCATCTCCATTATTGTCGAGCGGCGGAAAGTGTTAATGCCGCGTAAGCAGTTGGTTCATTATAGTTAATTAAATGATATTGAAAACGCTTATCAATGCCGTATTTTTAATAAGGTTATAACAACAGGTAATAGATGTCGTTTTGTGATACAGAACAACTAATTAAGTTTTTGGTTGCCAGGTTCAGGCTTCGGGTGGCAACAGCTTAAAGGCGGAAAAACTGACCGATTTTTACACTCATCGGGTCGGAAGAAGATTTATCCGATAAAAAATAGATGAGGATAAAATCAATGAATCACGCGATTACGATGGGTATTTTTTGGCATTTGATAGGTGCGGCCAGTGCAGCCTGTTTCTATGCCCCGTTCAAGAAAGTTAAACATTGGTCCTGGGAAACCATGTGGTCTATCGGCGGTATTGTCTCCTGGCTGATCCTCCCCTGGGCCATCAGCGCCATGCTGCTGCCCGATTTCTGGGCCTATTACGGTTCTTTTAACGCCTCCACTCTGCTGCCCGTTTTCCTGTTCGGCGCCATGTGGGGTATCGGTAATATCAACTACGGCCTGACGATGCGTTACCTGGGGATGTCGATGGGGATCGGCATCGCCATTGGTATCACGCTGATTGTCGGCACGTTAATGACGCCGATTCTTAACGGTCAGTTTGATGTTCTCATTAACACTAAAGGCGGCCAGATGACGCTGCTCGGCGTGCTGGTCGCGGTGATTGGCGTGGGTATCGTCACCCGCGCAGGCCAGCTGAAAGAGCGCAAAATGGGCATCAAAGCCGAAGACTTCAACCTGAAAAAGGGGCTGCTGCTGGCGGTGATGTGCGGCATCTTCTCGGCCGGTATGTCGTTCGCCATGAATGCCGCCAAGCCGATGCATGAAGCCGCCGCCGCGCTCGGCGTTGATCCGCTCTACACCGCGCTGCCAAGCTATGTGGTGATCATGGGCGGCGGCGCGCTGGTCAACCTCGGCTTCTGCTTTATCCGTCTGGCAAAAGTAAAAAACCTGTCGATAAAAGCCGACTTCTCGCTGGCAAAACCGCTCATCATCAGCAATATCCTGCTTTCGGCGTTAGGCGGCCTGATGTGGTATCTGCAGTTCTTTTTCTACGCCTGGGGCCACGCCAGCATTCCGGCGCAGTACGACTACATGAGCTGGATGCTGCATATGAGCTTCTACGTGCTGTGCGGCGGCCTCGTGGGTCTGATACTGAAAGAGTGGAACAACGCCGGTCGTCGTCCGGTGGGCGTCCTCAGCCTCGGCTGCGTGGTGATTATTATCGCCGCCAATATCGTTGGTCTGGGAATGGCGAACTAGCGTCGTCAGGCGGCGGTGCGACTGCGCTGCCGCCACTGCCCCGGCGTCATGCCTATCTCGCGGTTAAACACCACCGAAAAGTAGTTGCTGTCTTCAAACCCGCACTGCATCGCCACTTCGCCAATCAGCCGTTCGGTATGCTGCAGCAGATACTGCGCGTGACAGATGCGCAGCTGGCGCAGGTAGTGGTTGATGGTCATCCCCGTCTGCTGACGAAACTGCTGGCGCAGCGCGCGTTCGCTGCACCCTTCGCGCTCGCAAAAACGGTCAAGAAAGAAAGGACGATTGAGGCTGCCCGCCAGCTCGGTGAGCAGCTTATCGAGCAGCGCTTCGCTTTGGGTCGCCGCCAAATTATCGGTGGCGTAGCGATAGCGCTGAAGAATAAGCGCCAGCTGCGCAAACAGCAGTTCGGCCATATTATTGGCCTGCGCATCGCTGCGGCTGCTTTCATGCTCCAGCTGGGTAATCACCTGCCTGACCTGAGCCATGCCGCTGCTGCCAATCCGCCAGTGCGGAACCCACGGGGTGCCGAACAGGCCGGGAATGTGCGCCGCCCAGTCAAAGTTAAGCCGCAGCCGGTCCGGGCAATAAATGACGTTTTGCAGGACGAGATCGTTCACCGAGGCGTAGGAGTGTTTATCTTCCGCGCGGATATAGAACAGATCGCCGCGGGTAATGCGCCACGGGCGATCGTTCAGGACGTGCAGGCCGTTACCCCGCCACACCAGCACCAGTTCACAGAACTCATGGGTGTGCTCGGCGAAGACGTTTTGCGGATAGCGATCCGCCACCGCCACCGCCTGAGCGGGAGAGGCAAAAAATTCATCTTTGCGAAGAATCAGCTGACCTGCCACGACATCAACTCCGGACGTGAATAACGTTTCATTATTCGCGTTTATGTCTGTCAAAACGTTGACTGCTCTCCCGTTACTGAAGAATGGCGTCGCGCCCCTGGCGAATATCGCGCGGAGACCAGTCAAACTCGCGGCGGAAAAGCGTCGAAAAGTGGTTACTGTCGCCGAATCCGCAGCGATAGGCGATATCGGTCACGCTATCATCGCTATGGCGCAGCAGATGGCGCGCTTTCATCAACCGCACCCGATTCAGATAGCGCTGTGGCGTCAGCCCGGTTTGCTGTTTTAACTGACGGTGCAGGGTTCGCAAGGAGAGCGAAAAGCGCGCCGCCACCTCTTCCCAGCAGATATCCTCGGCAAAATGGTCTTCCAGCCAGGCCATCAAATGGTTGAGCCGCGCGTCGTTGTTGGCGGCCCCTTCGGCGAGGCTGCTTTTACGCAGGTGCACCAGCAGCTGCATAAATAAAATCTCGCGGCTGGCGATGGCGTGCATATCCGCATCCGCGCCAACGTTCTCCATCTGCTCCACAATCTGGCGCACCTGCTGCAACGCATTCTGATTCACCCGCCAGTGCGAGAGGTAGTTCCCCTCCTGCTCCTGCGGCAACAGCTCGTTCAGGCCGGACAAAAAGCGAAACGCGTCCGGCGCGCGATAGAGCACATTAGTCAGGCATAAATTATCCGTGTGCTCGTAGAGATGGCGATCGTGATCGCGGATAAAGCAGACCGAGCCGCCGCTGATGGTGTAGGGCTGGCCGTTGAAAACGTGAATCCCGGTGCCGTGCTCCACAATAACAATCTCATGAAAATCATGGTGATGCTCAGGAAAAGCGGATTGCGGGAGCCGCGGCTCAATGGCGACAGCTGAAACGCCGGACTTAAAGAAATCCACACTGTGCAACATAGTCATAGCCGCTCCTCGAGATGAGAAAAGTTATCAATCAGTGGAGCAAATAGTAATTAAGGGTCGGCGATCCGGCCTTCAATTTTTGACCGCAAAATTCGTAAAGCCTGCCGCTTTTTCAAGAAATGACGGGAAAGATCGGGAACTGCGGACAACATCACATCCCTCACCCCAGCGCGGAGAAAACGAAACTGTGACCTCCCTCACGGTCACCTTTGCTTTCTTGCCAGCGGCCAATTTTCCCTGTCAGTAACAAGAAGGTGAGCCCGACGCGACTTTTTTAGACTGCATGCAATGATTTTCACAAGGATCTTCCCATGAGTTTTCGTCATTGTGTCGCCGTCGATTTAGGCGCCTCCAGCGGGCGGGTGATGCTCGCCGGTTATCAGCCCGGTCAGCAAACGCTGGCGCTGCGTGAAATTCACCGTTTTACCAATAGCCTGCAAAAGGTGGATGGCTTCGACTGCTGGGATCTCGATAGCCTGGAAGGGGAAATTCGCCGCGGTCTGGAGAAGGTCTGCGAACAGGGCATCCTGATCGACAGCATCGGCATCGATACCTGGGGCGTGGATTATGTCCTGCTGGATAAAGCGGGTCAGCGCGTCGGCCTGCCGGTTTCCTATCGCGACTCCCGCACCCAGGGCCTGATGCGCCATGCCGAAGAGCAGCTGGGCCGGGCGGAGATCTATCGCCGCAGCGGTATTCAGTTTCTGCCGTTTAATACCCTTTATCAGCTGCGCGCGCTGGTTGAACAGCAGCCGGAGCTGGTCAGCCAGGCCGCGCACGCGCTGCTGATCCCGGACTACTTTAGCTTCCGCCTGACCGGCAACATGAACTGGGAATACACCAACGCCACCACCACGCAGCTGGTCAATATCAACAGCGATAGCTGGGACGAAGATCTGCTGAACTGGAGCGGCGCGCCGCGCGACTGGTTCGGTACGCCGACCCATCCCGGCAACGTTATTGGCCACTGGATTTGCCCGCAGGGCAATAACATCCCGGTGGTCGCCGTCGCCAGCCACGATACCGCCAGCGCGGTTATCGCCTCGCCGCTGGCCAGCAAAAACGCCGCGTATCTCTCTTCCGGCACTTGGTCGCTGATGGGCTTTGAAAGCAAAACCCCCTGCACCAGCGATGCGGCGCTAAGGGCCAATATCACCAACGAAGGCGGTGCCGAAGGCCGCTATCGGGTGCTGAAAAATATTATGGGCCTGTGGCTGCTGCAGCGGGTGCTCAAGGAGCAAAACGTCGGCGACCTGCCGGCGCTGATCGCGCGTACCGCTGCGCTTCCGGCCTGCCGCTTCGTCATTGACTGCAACGATGACCGCTTTATCAACCCGGACAACATGAGCGCGGAAATCCAGGCCGCCTGCCGCGAAGCCGGGCAGCCGGTTCCCGATACCGACGCCGAGCTGGCGCGCTGTATTTTTGACAGCCTGGCGCTGCTCTACGCCCGGGTGCTCAACGAGCTGGCGGCGCTGCGCGGTCAGCCGTTCAGCCAGCTGCATATTGTCGGCGGCGGCTGCCAGAACGAACTGCTCAACCAGCTGTGCGCCGACGCCTGCGGCATCACCGTGACCGCCGGCCCGATTGAGGCCTCCACCCTGGGCAATATCGGCATTCAGCTGATGACCCTGGACGAGCTGCACAACGTCGATGAATTCCGTCAGGTGGTGCGGCAAAACTACGCCCTCACCACCTTTACCCCCAATCCTGAAAGTGAAATTGCCCGCTTCGTCGCGCAGTTTCAGCCACAACAGACCAAGGAGCTTTGCGCATGACCACTCAACTTGAACAAGCCTGGGAAATTGCCAAACAGCGCTACGCCAGCGTCGGCGTGGACGTCGAGGAGGCCTTGCGCCAGCTGGATCGCCTGCCCGTTTCCATGCACTGCTGGCAGGGCGATGACGTCGTCGGTTTCGAAAACCCGGAAGGAAGCCTGACCGGCGGTATTCAGGCCACCGGCAACTACCCGGGTAAAGCGCGTAACGCCAGCGAGCTGCGCGCCGACCTTGAGCAGGCGCTGAGCCTGATCCCCGGGCCAAAACGTCTGAACCTGCACGCGCTCTATCTCGAATCCGACGCGCCGGTGCCGCGCAATGAAATTAAGCCGGAGCACTTTAAAAACTGGGTTGAGTGGGCGAAAGCCAACAAGCTGGGGCTCGATTTTAACCCCTCCTGCTTCTCGCATCCGCTAAGCGCCGACGGCTTTACGCTGTCGCACGCCAACGATGAAATCCGCCAGTTCTGGATCGATCACTGCAAGGCCAGCCGCCGTATTTCCGCTTACTTCGGCGAGCAGCTGGGCACGCCGTCGGTAATGAATATCTGGATCCCGGACGGCATGAAGGATATTACCGTTGACCGCTTCGCGCCGCGCCAGCGCCTGCTGAACGCGCTCGATGAAGTGATCAGCGAGAAGCTGGACCCGGCGCACCACATTGATGCCGTCGAGAGCAAACTGTTCGGTATCGGCGCGGAAAGCTACACCGTCGGCTCCAATGAGTTCTATATGGGCTACGCCACCAGCCGCCAGACCGCCCTGTGCCTGGATGCCGGCCACTTCCACCCGACGGAGGTCATCTCCGACAAAATCTCCGCCGCCATGCTCTATATCCCGCGCCTGCTGCTGCACGTCAGCCGTCCGGTACGCTGGGACAGCGACCACGTGGTGCTGCTGGATGACGAAACCCAGGCCATCGCCAGCGAAATCATCCGTCACGATCTGTTCGACCGCGTGCATATCGGCCTCGATTTCTTCGACGCTTCGATTAACCGCATCGCGGCGTGGGTGATTGGCACGCGCAATATGAAGAAAGCGCTGCTGCGCGCCCTGCTGGAACCGACCGCCCAGCTGCGTCAGCTGGAAGTCGACGGCGACTACACCGCCCGTCTGGCGCTGCTGGAAGAGCAGAAGTGCCTGCCGTGGCAGGCCATCTGGGAGATGTACTGTCAGCGTCACGATACGCCGGCAGGCAGCCAGTGGCTGGATAACGTACGCGCTTATGAAAATGCGGTTCTGAGCCAGCGCGGGTAATGCCCGGACGTTCCCCGGGTCGCGGCCGGGCTACGAACCGGTAGCCCGGATAAGCCGTTTACGGCGCAATCCGGGGCTCGCACATATTTAGGGTGAGGGGCCACCCCCGCGCCGAATCAACAGGAAAGACAAGACTATGCAGACCATTATCGACGCCTGGTTCGTCCAGGGCATGATTAAAGCCACTTCCGACGCCTGGCTGAAAGGCTGGGACGAGCGCAACGGCGGCAACCTGACGCTGCGCCTGGACGAAGCGGATATCGAACCCTACGCGGCGGATTTCCACGCTAAACCGCGCTATATCGCCCTGAGCCAGCCGATGCCGACGCTGGCTAACCAGCCGTTTATCGTCACCGGTTCCGGTAAATTCTTCCGTAACGTCCAGCTCGACCCGGCGGCGAACCTCGGGGTGGTGAAAGTCGACAGCGACGGCGCGGGATACCATATTCTTTGGGGCCTGACCAACGATGCGGTGCCAACATCCGAGCTGCCGGCGCACTTCCTGTCGCACAGCGAGCGCATCCGGCTGACCAACGGTAAAGACCGGGTGATCATGCACTGCCACGCCACCAATCTGATCGCCCTGACCTACGTGCTGGAGAACAACAGCGATCTGTTTACCCGCAAGCTGTGGGAAGGGAGTACCGAATGCCTGGTGGTCTTCCCGGACGGCGTCGGCATCCTGCCGTGGATGGTGCCGGGCACCGACGAAATCGGCCAGGCCACCGCCGAGGCGATGCAGAAACATTCGCTGGTGCTGTGGCCGTTCCACGGCGTTTTCGGCAGCGGCCCCAATCTGGACGAAACCTTCGGCCTGATCGATACCGCTGAGAAATCCGCCGAGGTGCTGGTGAAAGTTTACTCAATGGGCGGGATGAAACAAACCATCACCCGCGAAGAGCTGGTCGCCCTTGGCAAACGCTTCAACGTTCAACCCCTGCAGTCCGCGTTAGACCTTTATCCATAACAACATCGCGCCCCGCTCACCGAGACGGGGCGAAAAAATCACCTGCAAACCCTACAAACTAACTCATGTGGAGTAAAAGCAATGAAAACAAACACAAGCTTGATCCTCACCGTTGCCATCCTGGCGTTGTCCGGTTCCGCTTTAGCCGAAGTCAAAATCGCCCTCGTGGCGAAATCATTGGGAAATGGATTCTTCGAAGCAGCGAACGTCGGCGCGCAGGAAGCGGCCAAAGAGTTAGGCGATGTCAAAGTGATCTATACCGGCCCGACCACCACCACCGCCGAAGCGCAGATCGAAGTGCTGAATGGTTTGATCGCCCAGGGGGTGGATGCGATCGCCATTTCCGCTAACGATCCCGACGCCGTGGTGCCGGTACTGAAAAAAGCGATGCAGCGCGGCATTAAGGTGGTCTCCTGGGACTCCGGCGTCGCGCCGGCGGGCCGCCAGATCCATCTTAACCCGTCCAATAACGCGCTGATTGGCGAAACCAACGTTAAGCTCGCCGCCGATGCGCTGAAGGCGCTGAACGTAGAAAAAGGCGATGTGGCGATTTTAAGCGCCACCCCAACCTCCACCAACCAGAACATCTGGATTGAGGAGATGAAAAAGGTGCTGCCGCAGTACCCGTCCGTCAATCTGGTGACCGTCGCCTACGGGGACGATCTGTCGGATAAAAGCTACCGCGAAGCGGTGGGCCTGCTGAAGTCATACCCTGACCTGAAAGTGATTGTTTCGCCTTCGTCGGTGGGGATCGTGGCCGCCGCGCAGGCGGTGAAAGATCAGGGCAAAATCGGCAAGGTCTACGTCACCGGGCTGGGGCTGCCGTCGGAAATGGCCGGGGCGATTAAGTCCGGCGCCAGCAAAAGCTTCGCCATCTGGAACCCGATTGACCTCGGCTACGCCGCCACGTATCTGGCCGACGATTTAGTCAAAGGCACGGCGACCAAAACCGAAGCCAATATGGGCAAGCTGGGCAAAGTGAAGCTGGACGCCGACGGTAGCGGCGCGATGGCCGAACCGTTCGTCTACGATGCGAGCAACATCGATAAGTTCTCGAAAATTTTCTAACCCTGTTTCCTCACTCCGGCCCTCTTCCAAAAGAGAGGGAGAAAGTCAGGCCCTCTGCGCACTGCTGCCAGCGAGCACTGAACGGTTCCCTCGCCCCTTTGGGGAGAGGGTTAGGGTGAGGGGTGATTTTACGGAGAACTATCATGTCAGCATCCACCCCACTGCTGTCGCTGAAGGGCATCACCAAGATTTTTCCCGGTGTGCGCGCCCTTGAAAACGTACAGCTCGATCTCTGGCCCGGCAAAGTGACCGCTTTAATCGGCGAAAACGGCGCGGGGAAATCGACGCTGGTCAAAGTGATGACCGGCATTTATCAGCCCGAAGAGGGCGAGATTCTCTATAAAGCGATCCCTATCCAACTGCCGAACCCGGAGTCGGCGCATAAAGTCGGGATCACCGCGATTCATCAGGAAACCGTGCTGTTCGACGAACTCTCGGTCACCGAAAATATCTTCGTCGGCCAGTATCTGCATCGCGGCCTGCTGAAGAAGCTCGACTGGCCCGCCATGCACCGCAAAGCCAGCGAAATTCTCACCCGCCTCGAGGTACAGATTGACCCGCGCGCGACGCTGAAAACCCTCAGTATCGCCCAGCGCCATATGGTCGCCATCGCCCGGGCGCTCTCCTTTGAAGCTCAGGTGGTAATCCTCGATGAGCCGACCGCCGCGCTCTCGCAGCATGAAATTCTGGAGTTCTATCAGATCGTTGAGCGCCTGAAGCAGGACGGCAAAGCGATCCTGTTTATTTCGCATAAGTTCGATGAGATTTTCGAGCTGGCGGACTACTACACCATTCTGCGCGACGGCGTGTACGTCAGCTCCGGTGCGATTAACGACATCACCGAAGAGCGGATGGTGGCGATGATGGTGGGCCGCGCGATTACCCAAACCTACCCGAAAGTCGATTGTATCCCAGGGGAAACGGTACTGGAGGTGAAAGACCTCTGCCACCCCACCGAGTTCGCCCATATCAGCTTCAGCCTGCGCAAAGGGGAGATCCTTGGCTTTTACGGGCTGGTGGGCGCCGGGCGCACCGAGCTGATGCAGGCGCTCTCCGGAGTCTCGCATCCCTCTTCCGGCGATATCGTGCTGAAGGGAAAACCGATGCGCTTTCGCCAGCCGGCCGACGCGATCGGCGCCGGTATCGTCTGCGTGCCGGAAGAGCGGCAGAAGCAGGGAGCAATTATCGCCCTGCCGATCGCCCAGAACATCAGCCTGCCGCAGCTCAGCAAACTGAACCCCGGCGGCGTGCTTAACGACGCCCGCGAATGGCGGCTGGCGGACGAGTACGCCTCGCGCCTGCAGGTTAAGGCCTTTAGCTGGCGGCAGGCGGTGGAAACCCTTTCCGGCGGCAATCAGCAAAAAGTGGTGATCGGCAAATGGCTGGCGACCCATCCCAAGGTGATTATCCTCGACGAACCGACTAAAGGCATCGATATCGGCTCCAAAGCGGCGGTGCACCAGTTTATGTCCGAGCTGGTCAGCCAGGGGCTGGCGGTCATTATGGTCTCTTCGGAGCTGCCGGAAGTGATGGGCATGGCCGACCGGATTATCGTGATGCACGAAGGGCTGATGGTGGCCGAGTATCGCGCCGGTGAAGCGACGGCGGAAACCATCGTCAGCGCCGCCAGCGGCGCCGGTCGGGAGGCAGCGTAATGGGTAAACAACTGCTTAAACACCGCGAAGCGCTGCTGGCGGCGGTGATCGTTTTGCTGATCGGCGCTATCGGCAGCCGGGCGCCGTCGTTCGTCTCGCCGGGCAATCTGGTGGAGATGTTTAACGACACCGCCATTCTGATCGTCCTCGCCCTCGGCCAGATGATGGTACTGCTCACCAAAGGCATCGATCTGTCGATGGCCGCCAATCTGGCGCTGACCGGGATGATCGTCGCGCTGCTCAACGCCCACTATCCGGGTATCCCGGTGGCGGCGCTGCTGGCGCTGGCGACCCTGCTTGGCCTGCTGATGGGGATGATTAACGGCCTGCTGGTCTGGCGGCTCGGCATTCCGGCCATCGTGGTCACGCTGGGCACCATGAGTATTTATCGCGGGATTATCTTCCTGCTTTCCGACGGCGGCTGGGTTAACTCGCACCAGATGAGCGCCGATTTTCTCGGCCTGCCGCGCGCCTCGCTGCTGGGGCTGCCGCTGCTGAGCTGGTGCGCCATCGCCGCGCTGCTGCTGGTGGGCTATTTCCTCCGCTACAGCCGCACCGGCCGGGCCTTGTACACCGCGGGCGGCAACGCGACGGCGGCGTACTACACCGGGATTAACGCCGGGAAAATGCAGTTTGTCAGCTTCTGCCTCTCCGGCGCGCTGGCCGGGTTCTGCGGCTATCTGTGGATCTCGCGCTTCGCCGTCGCCTATGTCGATGTCGCCAACGGTTTTGAACTGCAGGTGGTCGCCGCCTGCGTCATCGGCGGCATCAGCACCATGGGCGGAACCGGTCGCGTGCTCGGCTGCCTGTGCGGCGCGCTGTTCCTCGGCGTTATCAATAACGCCCTGCCGGTGATCGGCATTTCGCCGTTCTGGCAAATGGCCATTTCCGGCGCGGTGATCGTCATTGCGGTGCTGCTTAACGAACGCGGTAATAAAGGTAGCGGACGATTAATTCTGCGCAACGCGGCGCTGGCGCGGCAGAAACAGGCGGTGAAATCATGAGCAAAATAATGATGTCTGAAGAGATGAAAAGCGCCCCGGCCGCGCCGTCGCCGCTGCGCCGCTTGCTGTGCTGGGAAGGGTTTCTGCTGGCGGTAACCCTGGCGGTATTCGTGGTTAACGCCCTGGCGTCACCCTGGTTCCTTAATATCTGGAACCTGTCGGACGCCACGTTTAACTTTACCGAAAAAGCGATCATCGTGCTGCCGATGGCGATGCTGATTATCGCCAGAGAGATCGACCTTTCGGTAGCCTCGACGATGGCGCTGAGCTCAACGGCGATGGGCTTCTGCGCGGCGGCGGGTATGGATACGCCGCTGCTGGTGGCCGTCGGGCTGGGCGTTGGGCTGCTGTGCGGCCTGTTCAACGGTATCCTGGTGACGCGCTTTAACCTGTCGTCGATTGTGATCACCATCGGCACCATGAGCCTGTATCGCGGAATAACCTACATTCTGCTGGGCGACAAGGCGCTCAATCACTACCCGGACAGCTTCGCCTGGTTCGGCCAGGGCTACGTGTGGGGGGCGCTCTCTTTTGAGTTCGCGCTGTTTATCCTCCTCGCCGCCGCCTTTACCTTCCTGCTGCATAAAACCAACTTTGGTCGCCGGACCTACGCCATCGGCAATAACCCGACCGGAGCCTGGTTCTCCGGAATCAACGTCAAGCGCCACAATCTGGTGCTGTTCGCGCTGGTCGGGCTGATGGCCGGGCTGGCGGCGGTCCTGCTGACCTCGAGGCTCGGCAGCACCCGCCCGACGCTGGCGATGGGCTGGGAGCTGGCGGTCGTCACGATGGCGGTGCTCGGCGGCGTCAATATTCTCGGCGGCTCCGGCAGCATGGTGGGGGTGATTATCGCCGCCTTCCTGATGGGGCTGGTGACGTTTGGCCTGAGCCTACTCAACGTGCCGGGGATCGTGATGTCGATCATCATCGGCGCGATGCTGATCGTGGTGATCTCGCTGCCGATTATTACCCGGCGGATGATGCAGCGAAGACGAATTTAATTTCCCCTTCACCCTAATCTGACCGGTACGTGTAGCCCGGGTAAGGCGCCAGCCGCGACCCGGGGGCGGGTGAAGGGAAACGGATTACCCAAAATCAACATTAAGGAGAATTATCATGAGTTTTATGTTGGCACTGCCCAAAATCAGCCTCCACGGCGCGGGCGCAATCGGCGATATGGTCAAGCTGGTGGCGGGTAAACGCTGGGGCAAAGCGCTGATCGTCACCGACGGTCAGCTGGTGAAGCTGGGGCTGCTCGACAGCCTGTTTACCGCCCTGGATGAACAGCAGATGTCTTACCATCTGTTTGACGAGGTGTTCCCTAACCCAACGGAAGCGCTGGTGCAAAAAGGCTACGCGGCGTATCGCGAGGCCGGGTGTGATTACCTTATCGCCTTCGGCGGCGGCAGCCCGATTGATACCGCCAAAGCGATAAAAATCCTCACCGCCAACCCGGGGCCATCGACCGCCTACTCCGGCGTCGGCAAAGTGAAAAACGCCGGCGTGCCGCTGGTGGCCATCAACACGACCGCCGGTACCGCGGCGGAGATGACCAGCAACGCGGTTATTATCGACGCCGAGCGCCAGGTAAAAGAGGTGATTATCGACCCCAATATCATTCCCGATATCGCCGTCGATGACGCCAGCGTGATGCTGGATATCCCGCCATCCATTACCGCCGCCACCGGCATGGACGCGCTGACTCACGCCATTGAAGCCTTTGTTTCCGTGGGCGCGCATCCGCTGACCGATGCCAACGCCCTGGAAGCGATTCGCCTGATCAACCTGTGGCTGCCGCAAGCCGTCGACGATGGACACCACCTTGAAGCCCGCGAGCAGATGGCGTTTGGCCAGTATCTGGCGGGCATGGCGTTTAACAGCGCCGGCCTCGGCCTGGTGCACGCGCTGGCCCATCAGCCGGGCGCTACCCACAACCTGCCGCACGGCGTGTGCAACGCCATCCTGCTGCCGATCATCGAAAACTTTAACCGGCCGAACGCGGTTGCCCGCTTCGCGCGCGTGGCGCAGGCGATGGGCGTCGATACCCGCGGTATGGGCGATGAAGCGGCCAGCATGGAGGCCATCAACGCCATCCGCGCGCTGAGCAAACGCGTCGGCATTCCGCAAGGCTTCAGCCAGCTTGGCGTCAGCAAAGCCGATATTGAAGGCTGGCTGGATAAAGCGCTGGCCGACCCGTGCGCGCCGTGCAATCCGCGCACCGCCAGCCGCGATGAAGTCCGCGAACTCTATCTGGAGGCATTATGATCCGTAAAGCTTTCGTGATGCAGGTAAACCCGGACGCGCATGAAGAGTATCAGCGCCGTCATAACCCCATCTGGCCGGAGCTGGAAGCGGTGCTGAAAGCCCACGGCGCGCACCACTACGCGATTTATCTCGATAAAGAGCGCCATCTGCTGTTCGCCACGGTGGAGATTGAATCCGAAGCGCGCTGGGACGCCGTCGCCGGCACCGAGGTGTGCCAGCGCTGGTGGCAGCATATGCGCGATGTGATGCCTGCCAATCCGGACAACAGTCCGGTAAGCGCGGAGCTTAAAGAGGTGTTTTATCTGGAGTAAAACTATGGCTGCCCCGTTGTGCTGAGCGGGGCAGCCGTTTCAAGCGCTTAGAAGAAGTACTTAAAGCGCACGCGCGCGCCGTAGCGATCGTCGTCATCCCCCTGGCTCAGCTTATTGTCGCTATCCAGAATGGAGTAATAGGCGCCGAGATAGATATTAAAGTTCTGCATATTCATCACGTTCGGAATTTGATACGACGCGTGGAAGGTATGAATATTGTAGGTGCCTTCATCCTTAATCCAGCAGTCGTTATCGCAAATCACCCCGGCATAATCGCTGATTTTGTTATGCGCGTAGATATATCCCAGCTCGAAGCGCCGCCACAGCGCGTTCACCCCGGCGGTCAAATCCTGTTCGTTGCTGGCGTCCATATAAGCGGTGTTCAGATTCACCACCACCCCGTCCTCCGGGTCGCGCTTCAGGCCGTTCCAGGTCATAGTCAGGCCATAGCCGGTGCGCCCCGACTGATCGATAAAGTTGCCCTGGGCATCTTTATAGCCGTAGGCGTTCTGCACCACGTTCGCTTCCATGGCCGCGGCAACGGAAAATTCGTCTTTCGCCCATGACACCACCGGGCGCAAATAGGCGACGTTCTTTTTCTGCTCCATATCACGACCATGGTAGCCATCGTTGTCGTACAGCGACGTACCGTCTTCCAGCAGGGTGTTGAGCTCAAAATACCAGTTATCAAGCTGCTTGCTCAGCAGGAAGTTGCCGCCTGCGTCAGAGCGGCCGCGACCCTCTTTCATCATATAGATATAGCCATGGCCGTCGCTGTAGAGGTCGTTGGCGGTATTACCGGAGTGCTCGACGAAGGTGTCCTGATTCAGCGGGAACATATCGTACGCTTCAAAGCGCCCCACTTTCACCTTCCAGTCGTTCTCCTGACCAAAGAAGAAAACCGCGTCGTCGAGGTTCATCGAGCCGGTCATATCCGCCAGCGGCTGGACAGAGAAACCGGCAAAATAGCCGTTATCCGTTTTGCGGATACCGTCGAAGCCGAGCAGGATACGGCCGTTTAAATCCCACTTATCGTAGGTGGGATCGCTGCCGACATCGGCGTTGGTCATCGCCAGCAGGCCGTGTTTGCTTTCCGCGTCCATGTTGAACTCCACGTCGCCGTAGATTTTCAGATCGCCATAGCCGGATAATTTCAGCTCCGGGACGCTAAGATTCTTTTTACTCTCCGCGGTTGCCGCCGCGCTGTTTACCGGCACACGGGTTTGCGCCGCCTGAATAGCGGCATTCTGCTTCGCCTGTAAATCCCGCACCTGGCCTTCCGCTACCGTCGCCCGGCTTTCCGCGGCGGCAAGCCGCGCTTCAAGCTGTTCCATTCGTTGTTCCAGCGTCAGTTGATTATTTTTCCCGGCCGCCGATCCCGTAATTAAACACAAGCCTAGCGCTATTGATAATGTTGTTTTATTCATTTTTATTTTCCCAGAGGTAAAAGGTGGGATAAGGTGAATAAAAATATTCACCTTTTATATTTTCTTTTTTATTTAGCAGAAGAATGAATGAAATAACGTGTAATCTGCCTCCTTAAATAACGTCATTCGCTATACGGATTAACAAACAGAGTGAATATTAATTTCCAGCAACCGGTGTCGCCCTGAAGGCATTACGCGCTCGGTCTATGACCACCTGTGCGTCACTGCCGCTATCAAGTATCGTGTTTTGCGCGGATTCTTTTTCTACCTGCACGGCGACCGCATCGAGTTCTTTTAACCTGGCCGTCGTAAGCAAAGCGCTGACCTGCGCCGCAAAGCAGGCATCCTCTTCGGAGGGCTGCGCCTGCGCCGCTGACGTCTCCGTGGTCGCCACGATATGGTTATTCGCAATATAATTCCCTTTGCCGGAAACAAGGCGGATGATGACCGGTTTTATTCCCTGCGGCTTGAGATACTGGACATCAATCGTTTCGGAAATATGATTAGCAATAACCGAATTATTACTGCCGTTTATATGCAGCAAGCCATAGGCATCATCCAGGCCGTTGTCATAGGCCTGCATCGGCGGCCAGGGTTCACGATCGCGCAAGAAATGGTTTGCCGAGATCAGATTCTCCGCACAGTTGTTCTCGAGAACGAGCATTCCCGGATAAAATGAATGGAATCGATTGCTGGTGATACTAGAGCGGACCACGCCCGATAAGTGCACGCTGCTTGCGCCACGGGGGAAAATATTGTTGGTAGAAATCAATAACCCCCCGAAGTTTTGCGCGTAAATAGAATAGCCTTTATAGCCCGCGCCAATCAGGTTATCGGTTATTTTTGAAGCCTGCCCGGCGCCACGCAGCTCGATACAGTTACCGCATTCGGCGATAAAGTTATTATGGATCGCCATTGCATCGCTATTGTACGTGGTGAGGCCATGCTCCAGATAGATAAATCCCATCCCGGTAATGCGGAAAGCGTCCTGCGCGCTGGCGATATAAATCCCGGTTTTGCCGTTCGTATAGCTATTTTCCGGGTCGTTGTTTCCCAGCCCATCATCAACAAAGTGCAGACCATCGATACAGAAGTTTTCGAACGCCACCGAACTGATACGCGGCGCCCCGCTGCGTTTCACGTAAAATGCAGCGCCAGCGTGTTCTTCATCGCCGGGCTGCGGGCAGAGATCGACCAGGATACGGCTCCCGCCCGGCCATATATCGTGCAAATTCGCCCACTCGTCCGCCGGCGTATTAAAGCGAATGCTCGAGGAGACAAAACCATGCCCGGAACCCATAATTTTTAAATAACTGATATCAATTAAGACCTGCGTCTTCAGATGATAATCGCCGGGCGGAATATAAATCGCGGCGCCCGGTTTACCCCCGTCGTTAATATCGGTTTCAGTTTGTCGTGATTTAATATCGGCGAGAATACTGTTAATGACTTCGCCAATATCCTCATACGGGTTGCCGACGTGCCACTGCGTAACATCATAATAATTTTTACGTACCATGAAAAACCGCCTCTAATGATAATAAGAAATCGAACATCAACGCTTAAATTTGACTTTGCTTATTCCTGCGAATACGTCGAGCGATATTGCGTAAGCTGTGCCGGCGCGCCGGAGAGCTGGATCCGGGTGAGCTGACTGCATGAGTAATAGCGTCGCGTACCGCATACGCTGCCCTGATTTGCGAAGACCTCAACAATCCCGGCATCAAAACACAGGGTGACGTCGCTGACGCCGGCCACCGGCGCGCGGTAACGCCCATCGTCCCGGCCTTTTTCATATAGCGTCAGATTTTTACCCTCCTGTTCGAGGATGATTTGCTGGCCGCTATCGCCCGTTAACGTCAAACGGAAACCACCGGCAGGCATAAAGGTTACAATGCCGGCTTTACAGCCTTTCTCATTAACCCAGATATCACCGTCATCCAGCGCATGGCGGCTGACGACCAATGATTCCGGCGGCAGCTCCGGCATCATGCATAGCCGCTGCTGCGCATTGAGATGAAAGCGACGCGGGAGCGACATTTCCCCCGAGTAAGCGGAATCCACCGGTTTCTGGGTCGCCCAGTTATATAACCAGGCAAAGCCGATTCTTCGGTCGTCCTCGCCCCAGGTTTGCAGGGCGTAGAAATCCGTACCGAAATCTAAAGTTTGTAGCGGCTGCTCGGACGGCGTGAAATAGCCGTTCCGGAAAGTACCGGTCTGGGCAAAAAGCAAATTATGCCGCCTGGTTGTCGGCTCCGTGTAGCCAACGACGCCGATAATTAATACCCATACGCCATCCAGGCAGAAGAAATCCGGGCATTCGACGCAGCGACCGCCGTTTTCGCGAAAATAGCCGGGAGCGACATACAGCACATGATGGAACGTCCAGCGTTCACTATCCGCAGAGTGAAAGAGCAGCATCGCCGGATCGCCGTTTACCGACGCGCCGAGGATCATATAAAAAGTGGCATCGGCCTCTTCGTACCACACTTTTGGATCGCGGAAATCGCAGTCCACGCCCGCAGGCAGGTCGGTTAAGACGGTTTTTACCCATTCCGGCTTATCGTAGTCGTCGTGCGCAACGGCCATTTTCTGCACTTCCCGGTAGCCGCGATACAGATCGTAAGCCGGGAGCCGTTCGGTATACCAGAAGCGGGTTTTTCCTTGTTTATCAATATACGCGCTGCCGGAAAACGCGCCGCCCGTCGCGCCCAGCGCCGAAAGATTCTGCTCTGGCTGGAGGAAAACCGGATAATGCCGCCAGTGATACAGATCGCGGCTCACCGCATGATTCCAGTGCATGGGGCCCCATTGGCTGGAGTGCGGATGATACTGGTAAAACAGATGCCACTCGCCGTTCTTGTAGTGCAGCCCGTTAGGATCGTTCATCCAGCCGGTACGGGGCGAGAAATGCAATGCCGGACGCAGCGGCTCCCGCAGATACTCGTCAGCAATATCCTGACCGCTCATCAGGCGCAAATCCTGCCCGGCTGTCGCGATAAAGGTAACGCCGCGCGCGCGCAGTGAATCCGGATGCCAGGTGTAACAAAGCGATATCTCGCTATATTCCGGCAGCCACTCCAGGGTGGCAACGCCGTCCTGAAACGAGGTCCAGGTAAAATACTGGAAGTAGCGCGGCGCCTCCTGAATCTTAAATACAACCTGACCGTTCACGCGAATAGAAAACAGGGGTTGCGCCGCCGGTTCGGACGCTTTCAGCCACAAATCAATGCGCTGACCTTGTTTAATATTAAATGACAGGGACATCCTGAACCTCCTGTGGTTGACCGCGACCTTTTTCCAGCTCACGTTTTGCAAGATCCGTTTTGATTTTCTCAAGGAACGCGTTATTCAGCTTGAAGTAGCGCACCAGATACGCGCTGATGAAATAACTCACCATCGGCAGCAGTGAGAACATCATGATAATGCCTTGAATGGTCTGCGAATTTTGCTGCGGCTCATTCGCGACATAGCCGGTAAACGCCAGAATCCAGGCGACGATAGCGCCGGCGACCGCCAGCCCCATTTTGAGCATAAACAGGTTTCCCGCGAAGGAGATGCCGGTCAGGCGTTTACCAAATTTCCAGTCGCCGTAGTCATCGACATCGGACATCATTGCCCACAGAATGGGGCCAGACTGAATTAAATGCAGAACGTTGATAATGATGAATAGCGTCATCAGCGGGGTCAGGGATTGCGGATCAACAAACCACAGCGCAAATGAGAGAATGCCGAGAATAATATTAATAATGCGGAACAGCGCCAGCTTATCAAAGCGATCGGTCAGCGGTTTGGCAAGCACGCTGCCCAGCATATTACAGGCCACGCCCAGCGCCATAAAGAAGGTAATAAATCCGACCGACTCTTTCATGACGTAAGTAGCATAATAGATAGTGACGCCGCCGCGGATAAATGCCGGGAAAACGTTGAGGAAGGTAATAGTGATCATCAAGAGCCACTGATCGTTTTTGATAATATCCCGCAGGTCTTTCTTCAACGACTCGTTTTGCTTAACCGACACCACCCGCTCTTTAATGCTGGAAAAGCAGAACAGGAACATCAGCGTTGCCGCACCGCCCATAATGATCATGGTTAGCTGGAAACCTGAGGCGCGGTCGCCGTTACCCAGCCAGTCCGTTAACGGCAGAATAGAGGAGGAGATAATTAATGTTGCCAGGCCATTAAGGAAAAAGCGCCACGACAGGCAGCCCATGCGCTCTTTCTGATTGAGCGTAATGACGCCGCCGACCGAGCAATAGGGAATATTAATCGCGGTATAAATCAGCGACATGACCAGATAGGTAACCCAGGCATAGATAATCTTGCCGTTCATGCTCAGTTCTGGGGTCGTGAACATCAGTACCGCGCCCAGACCAAACGGAAACGCCATCCATAATATCCATGGACGGAATTTTCCCCAGCGCGTCACGGTGCGGTCGCAGATGGCCCCCATCAGCGGATCGCTAAAAGCGTCAAAGATGCGGATAACCAGGAATAATGTGCCCACAACCCCGGCGTTCAGGCCATATACATCGGTATAAAACCACGTAAGATAGAGGGCCAGTACGCTCCATATCATTCCTGAACCAGCGTCACCCATGCCGTAGCCGATCTTCTCCCTCAGCCCCAGCTTTTCATAAGCGCTTGGCTTTTCCATTGCGGTAGCAGACATAAATATACCTATTTTTTGTTAAAAGGAGCCCATGGCGCCAAATGTCGCGCCATTTCTAAACATAAATCCCTTACAGGGAAGTAATATTAATTTTTACGCTGCTCTCACGAATAATTAACCGCGAGACAATTTCGTGCATTTCAATACTGTCCGGCTGCTGTTGATGTTTCACCATCTGAAACGCGAGGTGCGCAATTTCATTTACCGGCTGTGCAACGCTGGTGATTTTTTTAGTTTGCGCCAGCAGGGTATTATCAAAGCTGGCAATTGCAATATCTTCAGGAACGGAGATACCCTTTTCTTTTAGCCCATCGATAATATAGTTTGCCGCAATATCGTTATACACTAACAGACATGTACAGGTTCGCGTCGGCTCGCTGAGTTTCTCGATAATGTCATCAAGAATACTAATATGGCCTGATATCTTTTCACCCTCGCCTTTGGCTATCCAGAACGAATTATCTCTAGCAAGCTTTAAACCGTGACTCGCTATTTTTTTGCTGTACGACGAAACCTTGCGGCTATCCACCCCTTCCTGGGCAACAAAGCCAAATGAAAGATGGCCCGTATGAATAAAATGTTCCGCAATACTTTCCGCCCCCCGATCCTGGTTAATCGATACGGAATTGAAGAACCGGGACACCTGGGTGACAACGGCGACCGGGATCCGGGTAATGCTTAACCATTCTGAAAGTTCAGCTTCAGCTTCTGTCGGCACCCATAGCAAGCTGTCAATGCCCATCCCCACTAAGGTCTGAATAATATGTTTATCCTGCTGCGGCTGATTCTGATGCGTTTTAACGATCACCGATTTGCCGATATACCGGGCCTCTTCTTCCACCGTCGCCAACAGTTCGCAGAAGTGAGGATTCACCAGATTAGGCAACACCACACCAATCAGCCCTGAACATTTCCCGCTAAGCTGAAACGAACTCTTGCTGGGGACATAGCAGAGGTAATCCATCGCATCACGCACCGCCTGCCGCGTTTCCGGCACGACGCTGGGATGATTGTTGAGCACTCGCGACACGGTCGCCGTCGAGACCCCAGCTCTTTTCGCTACGTCTTTAATGGATGCCATGATGATTGAATACGCCCCCTAACACTGGCGCTCACTATAAATGGCGAGCGCGGTTGAAAATGTAAGCCAGTTCACATGTTGCTTTGTTACATGGAATCACGTTTAGCCTTCGCAAATTCATCACCCTATTAGGGGTTTTTATTAAAACCTGGCGAGAATATATTACGGACACCATCAACAGGAAAGCAGAATACAGGAAGGGAGAATAAGAGATTATGCTATTGCTGCGGGATGGCGTTGGCTGGCGCGATAAATACGCAGCATGCGGGGATCCGGGGATGGCCTATGAACGCCTGGCCACGGCAGCCTGCGGCGCGCGACCATTAGCGTTTAAATTGTAGAATTAAAGATGACATGCTGGGCGCGCCGAGTTTTTTCAGCGCTTTGATTTTATGCGTGCTCACGGTTTTAATCGTAATACCCAGTGATTTCCCTATGTGATGATACTGTTTTCCGCAGCACAGCATCCTGATAACTTGATACTCTTTATGGGTCAGCAGGGCCTCCCAGCGGGAGATATAATTATTACAATGGTAGCCCTTCAGTATCAGTGTAAAATATTGCCATATTTCATCTTCAGTTGAGGAAACATGATAGCGCGCATAATGCGGCAAATCGGAAAGGCTGCTCCAGAATGAGCGAAAAACAAACACGGCGATGTCTCTGGCCTGCCTTTTTAGATAATCGCCAAAAACAAACGCATCGTAGATGTTTTCTCCTTCACCAAACGTTTCCATTAGCACGCCGGAGAGCGCAATGCTCTCCATTAGCGTTTTTAAGCTTTTCAGATCATGACAAAAGTGCAGCCGAATGGCGGTCAGTGACTTTTGTTCTTGCAGGCTACTTAGCCCCAGACAGAAATAGCGATTCGGGGACATTACGGCCACATCTAAAATAGAACTCATAATGAATTAACACCATTTTATAATATATTTTTTATTTTGCGGAGTGAATTGACCACGGGCCGTGAAAATAATCAATCGGCAGCATCAGCGTATCACCAATAAACGACAGCGGCGTATCCAGAGTCCATAATGTCCCCTGAAGATAATTATAATCATACTCGCTGTCACCGCGGATCACCGCGATATCCGTTTTAACCCCTGGATACCACGTTTCGCCCTCCGCCAAAGAGGTTCTTCCCATGACGCTGCCGCAGCCCGTCAGCAGGAAACAGACAGCCATACACACCATCGCTTTCGCATTCATATCATCTCAGCCATCAGGATAACGTCGGTACCGTGCCGGCGACGCGAATATCCATCTGCGGATAAGGAATCGCAATATGATGTTCGTCCAGCGCCTCTTTAATATTCTCCAGCAGATCGTAATAGGTATCCCAGTAGTGGGTGTTTTTCACCCACACGCGCACGGTAAAATTAAGTGACGAGGCGCCAAGTTCGGCCAGACGAACGGTGGTATCACGCTGCCGATCGATGCGTTTGTCAGCATCGATGACCGCCAGAATAACGCGCTTCACTTCCGCAATTCGGCTATCGTAGCCGACGCTAATCATCAAATCGATACGCCGGAAGGGATGGCGCGAATAGTTAACGATACTGTCGGCGATAATTTTGCCGTTCGGGATCACCACGTCTTTATTATCCGCGGTGAGTAAGGTGGTGGAAAATATATGTACGGTTTCCACCACTCCGGTAATGGCGCCGATCTGCACCAGGTTTCCGGCCCGGAAAGGACGTAGCGTGACTAACAGTACGCCAGCGGCAAAGTTTGATAGCGATCCCTGCAGCGCAAGCCCCACCGCCAGCCCTGCCGCGCCGATGACCGCAATAATTGAGGACGTTTCTATACCTAAACGGCCAAGCGCGGCGATGGCCGCAAACGCCAGCGTGATATAGCGCACCAGGGCGGCAAAGAAATGGACAACCGTAATATCTACCCTGCGCCGCAGAAGTATTTTCTCGATACCTTTAGATAATAAGGTTGAGACAACCCGGCCGATAAAAAAGAGAATACAAGCGGCAATCACGTTCCAGCCATACTGAAGAATTGTATCACCATGCCCTTTTAACCATTCCAGCGAAGAAGAGATCTCCGGAAACAAAACCACCTTAGCCATATATATTATATCTTTTCTGCGTAAAATATATGAGGAATAGTATAGAGGAATATGTGGGGATTCAATCAACTCGCGGTAATAAAACGATCGTAGATTGTAAGAATAATAAAATTATGTAATTTCTTGCTAACATCTTAATTTTGAGATGAGATAAATATCTTCAACCCGATGAGCTGAAGATATTTAAATGTCATTAAACTTAATAGTAATTAATCGTTAACTGTTCCAGCTGCTTTTGTTTATCAAGAAATGTTTTTTGCACCACGGCATTACTGACATCCAGCGAAACGCTGCTGACGTGCGCCGCGGAATAATGAGAAACGGTCTTATCGCGATAACAGAATAATTCATTTTGACCGGGCTTGTTCCAGCATCCCGACTCCACAACGGTGCCAATGAAGCGGACTTTTCCGGTATGGCCGGCGTAGCAGAAAGAAGAAGTGCAGGCGAGAAGTAAAGCCGCTGCGGCAGTGCATTTACGTGCGTCCATGGGGTAACACTCCTGTGTTGGGCATTTTTGAAATCAATTTCAAACCACAGGAGATAATTACACTGCTAATTATATTCGATCAATGCTTTTTTAGCCCCGACCGGCAATATACGTAAAAAGGCTCAGCTGCCTCTGCGACGCTGAGCCCGCGGTCATAACCGGCATCGGCACTACGATGAAAAACGCCGGTCCTCAGGATAGAGCCGCCGGGCCTCCTCGCGCAAAGCCCGGGCGTTTTTCTGTTGCCCAAGATACCGCTCGACGTTAATAAGATTGTTGTACATATCGGCGTCGTTCCACACCGCAATCCAGCGCCTGCCGATCTGGTTGAAAGCCTCCAGGTCCTCCACGTTAGCGCTCGACTGATAGCGGATGATATAGCTGAGCGCCCGATCTTTACGCAGCCTTTCGCTGCCGATGCCGATGTCATGCAGCCGCAGTACGCGGCTGGCAAAACGCTGCGGCGACTGCTGAAAAGCGGTCAGGTAGTGCCCCTGCCAGAAGGCGCAGCCGGTGAGCAGCGCGCCGTAGCAGGCCAGGATCATCAGCGCGCAGGGTACCGGCCGCGTGGAGGGCGCGGTGAATGCGGGCAGTGGCGCCTGTTCGCCGGACGGACAGCGATCGGCCAGGTTAACCAGGATAAGAACGAACAACCAGTGTACCGGCGATTGATACAGCGGATACTCCAGCTGCGTGTGCAGCAAAATGGGCATCAGGCAAGCCAGCAGCGCCAGCTGCCGTACGCCGGGGCGGCGCAGTAGTAGCCAGAATCCGCTAACGCCCAGCACCAGCAGCCCGAGCAGGGCGACCGCTCCGCCCTCGACCCACCAGAACAGCAGGTCATTATGCGGATAGGTTAACCCCGGGACCCGACGGGACAACGGCGGGACGCTATCGGCCACGAAATGGGCAAAGGACCAGGCGTATCCCCCGTAGCCCCAGCCGACGATCGGATGCTGCAGTATCATGTTCCAGGTCTGCTGCAGAATAAAAACCCGCTCAAGATTCGAGCCGTCATGTTCATGCAGGGCGTTGAGTAACGAGACCGATAGCAGGGCAAGCCCCAGCAGCACGCCGGCCACCGGCGCCAGCACGACACGCCAGCGGGCCCCGCGCGCGGCGGAGCGGCGTAACGGCGAGAAACAAAAAATGGTCACTATCATCAGCCAGCAGACCACGCCGCCCAGCCATCCGGTGCGGGATTTCAGCAGGGTCAGCGTGGCGTAGAGCAGCCCGAGCCCGAGCGCGCTTCCCCACTGACGATATCTCTCCCTCGCGACGCTGCGGCAGACAAAGCGGGCGTCGGCCGCCAGCCACAGCAGCACCGCGGCGCCGGTGGCAATAAAGGAGCCGGTGACGTTGCGTTGCAGAAAAACGCCGATCGCGAACTGACCGGCCTGGCGCTGCGCCGCCTGCGCTGGCAGCGGCAGCCACGCCGGATGGCCGATCCCCACCAGCGCATAAACCGCCTGAATCAGAGTAGCGGCGACGCTCAGCCACAGTACGGTCTGCTGCTGACGCGGCGTGAGCCGACAGTTCAGCAGCAGATAATAAAACGCCACGCCCGCCCACAGGCCCGCCAGGCGCGGGAAGGCATCCAGCCGCCAGTCGACGGAGGGGCTCCAGAGCAGGGGCAGCGTCAGCAGTAACGCCGCTAGCGCCATGCCGCGCAGGAACGGGCTGCTGCGCAGTCTCTGATGCCGCAAAAACCAGGCGCAGCCGACCATAGCGACCAGCAGCACGCACCAGACCAGCAGCGGTTCCGGTAAATCGGCGCCGCTGCCGCCGGTGCTGGGCAGGACAATATGCATGACGCCAAGCAGGATCAGCGCCAGCATCATAAGGAGCCAGCGGGAGGCCGCCGTTTCCGGCGCTCCCCTGAGTTCTGCGTGCATCTTATTGCCCCTTCCTGGCCTGCGCATCGGGCGAAATACGCATGGCCGGCATGGCCCGACCATAGTCGTTAAGGGTCTGCCACTGCAGCGCGCAGCCGCCCTGCGCCGGACACCACGCCACCGAGCGGCTGGAAAGCGGCGCGACCATCCCGGCCCCGGCGATACTCTGGCCGTTGACCTGCATATTCAGCAGCGTGACGTAAAACGGCGTCGGGTTCTGCACCGTTACCGTTTTACCCTGGCGCCGCCAGGTCAGCTGGCGATAAGCCTGCTGTGAATCCCCTTGTACGCCTTTCGGGCGATAGAACAGCTTCATGCGGCTGCGCACCGCAATCTGCAGGGTATTCTGCTGCTGACTGTCGGCCTGAGGGATATTGGCCACCGTGACCCAAAACAGACTTTCGCGGTCCGCCGGCAGCTGGCCGCTGGTGTACATCACGCGAATTTCATTTTCTTTGTGGCCGTTTAGCGCAAAGACTGGCGGCGTCGCCACGAAGGGCACCGCCGCGTGCGGGTCGCCATCGGCGACGATTTTGCTCAGAATCAAGTAGCGCGAGGGCGATTGATTGATCACCCGGAACGATATCGATGGCTTACCCTCATTATAAATAAAGCGGGTTCCCCCGATGACCACGCCCGCCTGCGCCTGAAGGGATAAGGCGCTGAGCGCCAGCAGTACAGCGATTTTTCTCAACATGGACAGGCTACTGATAGGTCAGGCTAAAGGTGGTCGTGGCGTCAACGCTGCCGGCGGTAACCGGGCTGCTCGTCGCTACCATCTCACCGTAAAAGGTGAGGTTCTGGCTGGTTTGCTGCGGGTCGAGCGTATACTGGCGGCTGGCGCTGTTCAGCGGCACCAGCGTACGCTGGCTGTCTAAGATCGCCACCCCGACGCCCGCGGCGCTGCCCGCCTGGCTGGTTAACGCCAGCAGGGCGCTGTTGGTCGTATCCGCCTCGCCGGTAAAGGTTAATGAGACCGCCGACGCCGCGCTGCCGCAGTTTTCCAGCCCGATGGTGAACGCTATCGGCTGGGAGGCGCTGCCGGCCGCGGTAAACTGTTTCGCCGCAATGTCGCCCAGGGTCACCTGCTGGTTCGCGGTATCGGTGGTCACGGTGCAGGTGTTTCCCTGGATCGTGCCGGTAATGTTTACGGTGCCGTCGTGGGCCAGCGCTGAGCAGGACAAGCCGGATAGCGATAACAGCAGGATCGTCTTTTTCATTATTGATAGCTCACATCAAAATAGAGTACCGAAGAGGCGTTGCCGGGCGTAACCGGCACCGCGGTAGCTTTATAGCGCAGGCGAAACGTCAGATCGTTATTGCCCTGGGTAATCGGGTACCCGTTATCGGTACTGTTAATCGCAATCGCGTTCATACTGCTGTCCAGCAGCTCAATCGCCACGCCGCTGGCCATTCCGCCGCCGCCGGAGGTATCGGAGAGGGCTAACAGCGATGGGTCGGAGCCGTCCGACGTGCCGCTAAAGGCCACCGTCGACTGGCTGATCGCCGAGGTGCAGTTATTTAATTTGATATCAAACTGCTTCCACTCCGAGGTATCGCCGACGCTTTGAAATATCCCGGCGCTGAAATCGCCGATATGGATAGTCTGGTTCTGGCTGGCGGTGTCGATATCGCAGCTTTCCGCGACGATAGTGCCGGTCATATCCAGCTCGACCTGGCCGCTATCAATATCATCGGCGATAGCGCTATGCATACCCGCGAGCGCCAACAGCAGGGGAAAGAGTGTTTTTGCCGCTTTCATCTTTTTTCCTCAGGCGAAGTCAACGCGAATATAGGCCGTCGCCGAAAAGGTCCCCTCTGCCGGGGCATTTCCGGTGGTGCTAATCGGCGCGGCGTGGAAGGTCACCGTCGCCTGCAGGTTGTCGTCCAGCTGGAAAGGGATCAGGCCGCTGTTCGGCTCAATCACCTTGCCGCTGTCATCGGTGATCTGCACCCCGACATCGTCGTTGCTGGTCTTAATCGCCGCCGGTTCATCCGCCGAGGCTTCCGCCTGGAAGCGCAGGGTTAAGCTGGCGTTAGCATCCATCCCGTTACATTTGATCGGTACGGTGATGGTTTTCGGCGTATAGCCGGCGGGCATCTGGCCCTTATTTTTAAATTCGCCCGACATAAAGGAGCCAAAATCGACGGTGACGATTTGCCCGGCGTTAACGGAACAGGTTTGAGGGACGATAACCTGGCCACTTATGTATACACTCGCATATGGCATTCCCCCAAAGGTGGGTTGCTCACTATCTAAAGCTACAGAGGCGTAAATATTTACAATATTTGTTGACGGTATTTCAACCGAACCAACAAATGCTTTCTTTATATAAAGTGATAACTTACCTTTCGAGCCAGTACTGACATCTAGCGTTCCCGCCTCCCAATCGCTGCATGGTTCGTATACCCCATTAGGTACAGCATTCCATGGAAGAGGAAGATATTGATTAACTTTGCCAGCCATATAAACACTAGCAGCTACCTCTAAGTAATCATTCACAGAATAGTACTGTTGCTCACCGTCATTATGCCCAACCGGGAGAGAAGTCTGTGATGTGAAATATTCACCAAACCCTTTAATACTGCCGTCTTCGCCACAAGCACAAGTAGCATGATACATCTGCCCTAAATCCCAACTAAAAGCATCCGGAAAGGAAGTGCCTGTGGCGTTCTGAGAACTATCAGTAATGGTTTTTGTTCCAAAATTGTACGAAAAAGATTGTGTTCCACCAGTCGGCGTACACCATCCAGTATCTCCCCATGCCACCGACGACCACCCCGTCAGCGTTATACCCAGAATTAAAAACAACCGCGTAAATAACTTCATCACTGACACCTTTCACTTAATTTATTCACCGGCTGCTGCTTCGCGCTCTCCGGAAGTTGATATTTCACCACGCAGTGCTGTCCGGCGCTCTCGCCCCACTGCACTTCCAGCATGCCGTTCAGCGGCAGCCCGGCGAGGTAGGCCTGGCCGTCGTCGCCGACGATGGTGCTGTTGCCCGCCTTCTGGCTGACCGTGGCGCCGAACGGCACCGGCTTGCCGTTATGCATCAGGGTCATCAGCGCGCGCACCCCGACGTGGGCGTTAAATTCGGCGCGCACCAGCGCCCCCTGGGTCGGCACCACGTTGGTGACCGCGTCTTCAATATCGACGTTCTGCCCCATGGAGTTGGTATCCAGCGCCACGCGGTTCTGGCGATAGGTGGTGGCGTACGGGATCACCGCGTAGCCGCGCCAGTCGGTTTTCACCCCGGTGGCGTTTTCCAGCTCGACCCCGGCCGCCCCCGGCGCTTTCACCAGAATATTGGTGTCGCCGAGCGGCTGGCTGAGGGTGACGCCGTTGCGGTGAACCACCAGGCCGCCGCTGACCCCGTAGTTCACCTGATGGTAGCCGTCGCTGTAGTTGTAGCCCGCCTGCAGGTTACCGTAGGTGCCCTGATAGCTCATGTTGGCGTTGCCGCTGTTGCTGGTGCCGTGGTTGCCGTCGCTCTCCTGCACGTTATAGCTCAGGTTGTTATCCGCCAGCAGCGTCCCGTTGATGCCGGTGGTCCCGGTGGTCTTACCGTGCTGATCGGTGGTGGTGCCAAAGCTCATATTGGTGGTGTTGGCCGAACGGTAGATATCCGCGCTATGGTTGCTGGAGAGCCACTGGCCAATCGGCAGCGAAATATTAAAGGCGTAGATCTGGTCCGCCTCATCTTCCCCCGGCGACTTGTCATAGTTCCACGTCAGGCTATAGGAGATGCCGTTCCAGCTGCCGTTATAGCCCACCTGCAACATGCGATCTTTCTCATCGGTGTGCCAGTAGGTCTGTTCGGAGCCGGTGACAAAAATCGAGCCGATTTTGCCGACCTGCTGCGAAATATTAAGCTGCGCTTTGCCTTTTTTGGTGTAGTAGAGATCGTAGTAATCGGTCCACACCGGCTTATCCTGCTTACCGTCGTGATCCTCATCTTTCCACTCATTGTCGCCGGTATAGCCGCTCATGCTTTTATATGTCGTCTCGTCGAGGGTGTAGAACCCCTCCGTCGAGTAGCGGTAGCCCAGCAGCTGGAAGTTGGTGCCGAGATCGTTCAGCGCCTTGGCGTAGAGGAAGCGCACCGACTGGCCGTCGTGCTGGCTACCGTCGGCGAGGGTGCTGTTGGCCTGGGTGATATCGGCGGAGATCGCGCCGAAGTCCCCCATGTTCAGCCCGGCGCCCAGCGCAAAGGCGTGGTAGTCGTTGCTGACCTGCGAACCGCCGTATAGCGTGAAGCCATGCGGCAAACCGTAGATTGCCGTTCCCTGGGCGAAATTAACCTCATCCTGATCGTCGTTGGTGCTGCGGTATTTACCGGCGGTCAGGGCGTATTTAAGCCGCCCTTCGCGCTGCAGCAGCGGCACCGCGGAGTACGGCACGGTAAAGGTATTTTCGCTGCCGTCGCTCTCTTTTACCGTCACCTGCAGGTCGCCGCTCGACGAGGTCGGGTAGAGATCGTTAATGGCGAAGGCGCCCGGCGAGACGTAGGTCTGGTAGATAACGTAGCCGTTCTGCTTGATGGTGACCCTGGCATTGCTCTTCGCAATCCCGCGCACCGTCGGCGCAAAGCCCTTCAGGCTGTCCGGCAGCATATTGTCGTCGGAGGCAATCTGGACGCCGCGAAAGCCGAGGCTGTCGAAAACGTCCGACGGGGTGTAGCTTTCCCCGAGCGTAAGCTCCGCCTTCAGCGGCGCAATCGTACGCTCGACGTAGGTGCTGATATGCTCCCACTTGTTCTCCGTTTCACCCTCGCCGCTGGTGTAGTTCCAGGTGGAGTAGTCGCGCAGGCGCCAGGCGCCGAGGTTCAGGCCGCTTTGCAGGTTGAGATAGTAGCTGTCCTCTTTGCTATCACCACCGCTGTTGCCGCCGGTGAAGTCATAGTTCAGCAGCAGCGCGTTGATCCCCTGGTCCCACTCTTCCGGAGGAATGTAACCGCGCGCGCTCTGCTTCAGCGCCGCCTGCGGCACGCTGATGTTCAGCTGCTGATGCTCAAAGTCGAACTCAGTGGTGGCTTCCGGTATGGCGGCAAAGGGCACGCACTGCTCCGGCGCCAGCTTCGCCAGGTCCGGGAAGGCTTTGGTATTGACCCCCATCTGTTCCAGACGCGCGGTGGTGAAGCACGGCGCCAGCCCGGTATCATCCTGGCCGCCTTTTGCCGCTTTAAAGTTCACGTCTTCCGTGGAGACCAGCTGCTTATTCAGATAAATATCAACGTGATATTTACCCGGAGCCTGGCTATCGCCCTTTTCAAAATGCGAAAGATCGGCCACCGCGTTAGGGTCGTCCGATAAGAATGCGGGGTTAAAATAGTTATCCGCCAGCGCGGATAACGGTAATGCCGATAAGGTTGCCGGCAAAATAATACGGTATACCCGACGCCGGGCAAATAGAACCTGCATCACCGCGAGGGTGATATATTTTATTTTTAACGTCATTATTTTGCCGACCTGTTTATTATTCTATTATGGCTTTCTGTTCGGGCGAGTTTGCCCCGTAATCATTAATGGTCTGGAAGGTGATATTTCCCTGCGCGTTCGCCGGCAGTTTTAAATCCGCCTGCGACATCGGCGCCACCATTGTCGTCGGTAACGTTGCGGTACCGGCGTGAATCTGTACCAGCGTCATATAATAGGGCGTGGGATTTTTCACCGTCAGGGTATTACCGCTTTCGTGGAAGCGCAGCTTCGCCGGCGCATCGATCGAGGCCATCGGCAGATTTTTCGGGCGGACAAAAAGTTTAATCCGGCTCAGCACCGCGATCTGCAGGGTATTTTTCCCTTTGGTGTCTTTTGCCGCCGAGGGAATCGCTTTAACGTTCACCCAATAGAGGCTTTCGCGATCCGCCGGCAGATTATTCGGCCCGACGTACATAATGCGCAGCGTATTTTCTTTCTGCGGCTTCATCACAAACAGCGGCGGGGTGATGACAAAATCGCTGCTTTTGCTTTCGCTGGCGTTTTCCACCCATGACTGAATTAAAAAGGTGGCCTTCGGGTCGGTATTATTCACCGCCAGTGAGACCTGATTATTGCCCTGCGGATAGATGACGCGGGTGGAACCTAATGATACCCCGCCGTTCGCCGCGGCGTGCGCCTGGGTTTCGGTTTGCGCCTGCGCCGCGGGCGCGGCCAGACCGGCACCGGCTAACGCCAGCGCAACCAGAGACAGGCGGGAAAAAGAAATAACGGACATAAAGTGCCTTTCACAATAAAGATTTGCCGCGGACGGCATCAGGAAATTACAAATAGGTTAACGTGAACCAGGTTTGTGCGTTTGCATCCCCTGCCACGACGGTTCTCGAGGTCGCGCGATATTTGGCGACAAAATTGAGTACGGTCGTATTGTCCTGAATAGCGGTAAAATTCATCGGCTGCGTGTTCGGGATAATTTGATTTCCCTGATTATCAAAAATGCCTAACCCGACGCCCTGCGCGCTCTGCGCACCGTCGGTCACCGCCAGTACCCCCGGATCTTTGCCATCCGTCAGGCCGCGAAAGGCCACGCTGACTTGCTGGCTTACCGTGGTATCGCAATCCTTCAGCGTAATGGTAAACGCCTGCGGATCTGTCCAGCTTCCCAGCCCATGAAATTCATTGGAGCGCACCTGCCCCATCTCAACGGTTAAATCCTCGCTACCGGCATCCACCGCGCAGGCGGCATTGACCACGGCGCCCTGAAACTCAACGTCGCCGCCCTTTACCGTTACCACGTGGTGGTTGCCCGCCTGTGCCAGAGCGGGAAACAAAAACGCCCCCGCGAGGGAAAACGCCTTCAGCCGTTGTGTAGTGAAATTCATATCTACTCCTTTCAATGACACAGCCGCCGTCCCTGGCACAGGATCCCTAAATGAAAATGACTGACGCGACCTTACTGGTAAGTCACGTTGAACGTGGCAGTGGTGTCCACGCTACCGGCAGTCGCGGTATCCGCAGTCTGGTAGTAGTCAGCGGAGAAGTTCAGGGTGTTGTCGCCGTCGATCAGCGTAACTGCCTGAGACGCGGTACCCAGATCCAGCGCAGAGCCGTCTTTGTCATAAATCTGGATGCCGACGCCTGCCGCGTTGCCCGCGCCAGAGGTGTTGTCCAGCACGCCAGCTTCGCCCGCCGCCGCGTTACCGTCGAAGGTCACAGATGCCTGAGAAGCGATGGTGGTATCGCAGTCAGCCAGCTTAATGGTGAACGGGGTTTTCTGGTTAGCCACGGAGTCTTTACCGGTGAAGGCAGACAGTTTAACCTGGCCCATGTTCACCACCTGGTTGGTGGTATCTGCGGTTACCGCACAGGCTGCATCGACAACAGAGCCTTTAAACTCAACGGTGCCGCCCTGAACGGTGGAAGAAGACCCGCTGGTCGCTGCCATCGCAGAAGAAATACCGCCAGCCATAACCATTGCCAGAACGACGCTTTTTACCATAAATGCTTTTTTCATTTTTAATCCATACACATTAAATTGATTTTGTATTCCCTCATTAATTACCGTTTACTTTTTTATGGCCGAAGCAATTACCAGGGAACGTTCCCCGCGGCGATAAAAAAGACGGTTTAAATATAAGAAGACACTCCGTGTTGTCCTGGGAATAATTCTTACAGAGAATTTTATTAATCTAAATCAATTTTTTCGTCCAAAACTGGACATTCGAAAATGATGCAAGTCAATAATGATAATTACGTATAAAAATCATGATGTTAATAATGCAAAGAGCTGGTGTGTCTAAAAAACAGGCGTTGTTGTTAGTATACTGTTATGAAGTTATTTAAAAATCGATAGGAATTCGTTTATTAATTCCCTTCAGCACGCCTCGATGGACGCTGATGTACTCCCCCTTGCGCAGTTCAGACAGGACGTACAGTATTCCGCTGCGGGAAAGATTGGTGCGCCGCTGGATAAAATTGAGCACGTTAATCTGCTCGCGATATTCCTCAGGATAGGAGCCGAGTTCCAGGATCAACGTCCGGATCATGATGAATGATTCCACGCCAATAAACTCCTTCTCGCGGATGGCCATTACCAATAAGCGATGGGCCAGAATCCGGGCGATATCATGCCAGAGATTTTGCTCGTCCATAATCTCCACAAACTTAGCAAGCGGAACCAATTGACCAGAGCAAGAGGTTTCCGCAGAGAAAAAGTGCTTCGGCCTGGCCTCTACGTCGTAAAAGGTACTATATCCATCAATCAGCCCCAGTACCGAGGGGGAAAATAGCGTGGTTATCGCCATATTATTTTCACTATGGCAAACCACGCCGGTTCCCTCGAGCAGGAGGAATATATTCGCGTTATTTTCAGTATCGCAAAATTCAAATCGCTCGTCCGGCTGCAGCTCAAACGGCGTGCTAACCGGCAGCAGCGCCTGCATAATACGCTGGATCGCCAACAAAGGCCGGGTATTACGGCCAAACGCAAAGGAGCGTAAGGCACCACGGTCAAAATCTTCATCGATAATAAACATTTTTTTCTCATTTTTGGCCTGCGACATTACTCAATTAAAATACTAGCACCAAATTTAAAGGAAATAAAAAAAATTAAAACATCCTTTAAGTTCAATAATTTAACATCATCACTCTATTTTTAAGTTGCCGCTCCCCCTGGTGATATATCGACAAAAGCATTTCTCTTTTTTTGCATGCAAAAAATACGCTCATCGGGGAGAAATCCATTACTTTCGCCATCCATAAGATATAAATTTATTCACATAAAAACCACATAAAAATGCTATAAAAAATCACATTATCATAAAAAATAATGGCTAAAATGATAATTAATAAGCCAGTAAATAACCATATTAACGCGTACTCTCCTCCGCCGAAAAAGACGCAGAAAATGAATAAAAAATCGAAAAATAACGATGGCAAACGTTTGTCTGATTATAGTGGAAGGGGCTAACTTTCACGGGAAATAAGCATTCTGCGTAACGCGCGCAGTACCCGGGCAATGAATAGTCAGGCAAAAGCATCATGATGTCCCGGCGGAAATGCGTCCGCGCAGGCAGATTGCGCGACGTCTACCCGGGAGGGGGCATGAAGCGCCCGCCCGGCGCCGCGATAATTTACGCTGTAAACAGCTGAAATTTCTCTTTATCGCTATCGGCGATCGCTCTTAATACCCGGCAGGGGACCCCAGCGGCGACCACGTTCGCCGGTATGGAACGGTTCACCACGCTGCCGGCGCCAATGACCGAGTTTTTTCCGATGGTGACGCCTGGGTTGATAATCACCCCGGTGCCCAGCCAGACGCCGTCTTCAATCACCACCGGCTGAGAGAACTGCTGCTGGGTGTGCCGCAGATCCGGATGAATCGGATGGCCGGCGGTGGAAATGGTCACGTTGGGCGCAAACATCACGTTATTGCCGATGATAATGTCGGCATCATCGACCAGCGTCAGGTTGAAGTTCGCGTAAAAATTATCGCCAATGGTGGTGTGGGTGCCGTAGGCCACATGAATCGGAGGCTCTATCCAGCACTGCTCGCCCACGGCGGCGAACATCCGCTGAATAATGTCGTTTCTTAATTCCTGATTAAAGGGGTGCGAGTGGTTGTATTCGTAAGCTCGCGCCTTGCCCATCAGCCGCTGCTGCGGTAACCCATATCCTGAATCAAGATAAAGCTCGCCGCTGTTCATTCTTTCCTTCATATCCATGGTCAATATTTCCTCATTTATCAATCACATCCTTGTGAATTATCGGACTGTTTTCTACACCGTCATCGCGCTATCGCTCATCTTTTCCGACGTTGCCTTACCCGATAAGGTAAAGGCGGAGATTAACGTGACGCTCAGGGCGATGCCGCCAAGGATCATATAGGTATCCTGGAAACCGATACGGTCATACATATTCCCGGCAAAAGCGGAGAGAAAGATCGCCGCCACCTGTTTGGAAAACTGGAAGCCAACCAGGTAAATCGTCGCCGACAGGCGGACGTCAAACACGCCGGTAATATATTTAAACGCGCCTACCAGCAGGAACGGGACTTCCAGCGCATGAAGCATTTTCAGCGCCACCACTTCAGCGGCCGTCGTGGCGAACGATGATCCGATCATCCTTGCCGCCATCACCATGCCGGCAATCAGCAGGGTATTCTTCGCGCCGATGCGGTTAATAATCCACGGCGAGCTGAACATAATAATCGCGTTGCATATTTCCCCGGCGGTGGTCGCAAAACCAAAGGCGCGAGTGCCCGATTCCGGGGTGGCAAAGAAGGATTTAAAGAAGGTGGCGAACTGCTGATCGAAAACGTCATAGACGCAGGCGACGCCGATGACGTAGAGAATAAACATCCACATTTTGCGCTGACGGAACATGCGTACGGCGGTTTTTAAATCCACCGATGAGCGGTTAGCGCCCAGCGAGTCCATCACCTGTGCGGTCTGGCTGGCCTGCGGTTTCGCGATGGCCACCAGCACGACCAGTACCAGCGCGGCGGCCGACCCCATCCAGAACACCCACTCGGGGTTAACGCTGAACAGCATCCCCGCCGTGGTGGCGCACAGCGCCCAGCCGAGGCAGCCAAAAGTCCGCGCTTTGCCGTACTCAAACCCGCTGTTGCGGCTCACGCGTTCGATATAGGCTTCCATCGCCCCGGCGCCGGCGGAGAACACAAAGCCGATGTAGGCCCCGCCGCTCAGCGCCCCGAGCCAGATATTGGTTTTCAGCAGCGGCGCAAAAACGTAAAGGAAAAAGGGCGCGATCAGCACCAGCAGCACCGTCACGATCCACATCAGATGCTTTTTCAGCCCCAGCTTATCGGAGATCACGCCCAGTATCGGCTGAAAACAGATGGCAAACAGCGACAGGCTGGAGAAAACAATGCCGGTCTCGGTTTTATTCAGGCCGATGACGTCCGATAGCCAGATCGGCAAAAACGGAAAACAGGTGGCCATGATGAAAAAGTAGAGAAAGAAGAACAGCCCGAAAATCCAGAAATTGGGGTTGTTTTTATGGGTACAGACGGTCGGGTTCATGGTGTATTCCTCAAAAAGGGCCGACGCGCGGCCCGTCGTCATCACACGCGTTGCAGGCCAATCAAAATGGCGCTTTCCGGATCGAGGACTGGCAGCGCCAGCCCCGCCTGTTGCAACCACTCACCGCTGACGGTCTGCGGCGTCGTCATCCATTCCGGCAGCTTACGCATGGTATGGCCGCCCTCTCCCGTAATCTGAATATCGGGATGGTCGAGCAGCGTCACCTCGTAACGGGCGCCCGCGTCCAGCCCCGCCACGCGCAGCGGCGCCATCAGGGTGTAGTCCGGCATCGCCAGCTGGCTGACGAGGAAAATCGCCCGATGCCGATCCTCGCTCACCACGCCGTGCGCAAGGGTTGTAGCGTCCGGCATATCGATACGCCACTGCACGCCGTGATGAATGACATCGCGCCACTGCTTATGCAGCGCCGCGTATTTGCGATAGCCCGCGCGCTCCTGCTCATCGGCGGTCACCGGGTCCAGCTCAAGCCCCATATGACCGAACAGCGCCGTCAGGCCGCGAAACGCAATGCTGTGCTGGCGGAAGGTGGCGTGGCAGCGGCGGTTACCGATGTGCGCGCCCATCACTTCCGGCGGGAAGAAGTAGCTCATGCCGCGCTGGATGGTGTTGCGCTCAAGGGCATCGTTATTGTCGGAAGCCCAGAAACGATGGCTGCGCTTCAGCACTTCATAATCGATACGCCCGCCGCCGGAGGAGCAGGATTCAAATTCAATATGCGGGAAACGGGCCACCAGCGTATCCAGCAGGCGATAGAACTGACGAGTTTGCGCATCGGCGGCGGCTTTGCCGTTATGGGCAGGCTGCACCAGCTCGCGATTCATATCCCACTTCACATAGTCCACCGCGTGTTCGCCCAGCAGCCAGCTCATCCGTTCCAGCAGATAATCAAAGGCTTCAGGGATATTCAGGTTCAGGACAAACTGATGACGCCCGGGGATCGGCGTATAGCCCGGCAGCGCCAGCAGCCAGTCGGGATGGGCGCGGTATAAATCGGAGTTCGGGTTAATCATCTCTGGCTCAACCCAGATGCCGAACTCCATCCCCAGCGACTTCACATGGTCGATAACCGGCGTCAGACCGTCAGGGTATTTTTCCTCATCAAGATACCAGTCGCCGAGCGCCGCCCAGTCGTCGTTGCGCCCTTTAAACCAGCCGTCATCAATGATAAAGCGCTCCACGCCCAGCTCCGCCGCCTCATCCGCCATGCGCATGATGTACTGCGGGTCGTGGTCGAAATAGATCCCTTCCCAGGTATTGAGATGCACCGGGCGCGGCTTGTTGTCCGGGAAGCGAATAATCTGTTCGCGCAGATAGCGGTGGAACTGCTGGCTCATGCCGTTCAGCCCCTGCGCCGAATAGCTGGCGTAGAGGTTCGGCGTCCACAGCGTTTCCCCTTCCGCCAGCGCCATTTCTCCCGCCAGATAGAGCGCTTCCGCCTGCAGATAGCGGCGACCGTCGGTTTTCACTTCCGCCCGCAGGCGGTGGTTACCGCTCCAGCCCAGATGCACGCCCCACACTTCGCCCTGCATCTCGCTAAAAGCGCGACTGCCGGTAATCAGCGCCGGAAAATGTTCGTGAGAAGTGCGTCCACGACGGTTTTCCAGCACAAAGCTGTCGTGTTCAAGGGTCAGACGATGGGGCTGGAATTCGCGGATCCAGCGGCCATGAAAGGCCATGACTTCGCGGGCGCGCTCGGCGACCGGCAGCGTGACCGCCAGGCGGTCCACCTGCCACGGCTGCGGGCGCAGGTTGGTTAAACCATGACGAACGCTGAGCACGCCGCTGCTATCAAGCTGAATTTCACTGCACAGCCGCAGGCCCGCCTGCGCGTCTTCGCTGAGAAGGGTTAAATTCTGCCCATCCTGCACCACCTCGGTCGTGGTAAACATCGGTGAGGCGTCCAGCCCCTGGCGGTGGCCTTCAATGCCCGGCGCGCCAAACAGACCGTGGCCCAGTTCGGCCATTAAGGTTACCGGGGAATCGACGTCGAGGCGGCCATTGGCCACCGGGCGGGCGATGCTGGCCGCATCCTGCGGCGAAAAGTGGCTTAAATGCGGCCCCCAGTAGATAATTTCGGCGAACGGACGAGTTTTTATCACCACATCGGCCGCTGCGCTTTGCAGGCGTAAAATCGAATCAGACATGAGACATCTCCAAACAAGGAATGCCTTACTGTTGATCCGAAACGTTTCGGGTGCCAACCAAAACGTTTCGGATCCGTGATCGAGTTCAGGAAATTAATCTGACGGGAGGAGAATCAGGCGGTTTCGCCGGGAATAAATTCAGGCTGCCAGAGCACCTGGAGAGAGGCGAGATCCTCGCCGGCGATTAAGCGGCGGACCATGGTGGCTATCTGGCGGCCCACGCCCTGCCGGGTGGACTGAACCACCGCGCCCACCGGGGTTTCGATGATGCTGTCCTGCGGCAAGCCGTCGTAAACCACCAGCGAGACGCGATCGGCGCCGGTGAGGCGTCCGAGCTGAGCCAGGGCCATCGCCGCGCCGTCGCCGTGGGTGTTGCAATCGGTGACAATCGCCGTTGGCGGTTCAGGCAAGCGCAGCAGCTCCATCGTTGCCTGAAACCCGCCGCGGCGGGTGGGCGGCACGCTGCGCAGCCAGGTTTCCGCCAGGCCCGCTTCGCGCAGCGCCTGCAGGTAACCGTTGCGGCGCTGGGTAATAAACGCCTGATTGTTATTTTCGCTCAGCAGCGCGATGCGCTGATGCCCCTGGCGAATCAGATGACGGGTGGCGCGGTACGTTCCCGCCTGGTTATCGAAATCAAACCAGGCGTAGGGCTGCGGCAGGCGGCTGCGCCCCAGGGCGAGAAAAGGAAAGCCGGAAGAGAGCAGCTGAATCAGACGCGGGTCGTCGTCCAGGGTATGGGCCACGATCAGCGCATCGACGCGACGACTCTGCACCATACGCATATAGCCGTGCTTATCGGCCTGTTCATCGTCGGCAATCAGCAGTAAATCAATCTCATAGCGCGCCAGCTCGTGACTGATTTCTCCCACCATTTCGAGAAAGACGTTGTTATTCAACGGCGCGGGGCGCACGGGAAAAACGAGGCCAACGGCGTCAATTTTGCCCATTTTCAGGCGGCGGGCGAAGGTATTTGGCCGATATCCACGGCGCTGGGCTTCGGCCTCCACGCGGGCGCGCGTCTCCTGCGACACGTCATCATAGCCGTTTAGCGCACGGCTGACGGTCGTTACCGAGATCCCAAGTTCTTTAGCAATGGCTTTCAGCGACATAAGTATCCCTGTCTTCGCGGGAGAATGCGGCTAGTGTCCCGCAATACGGGCATGGCGTCCAGCAAGAGCGACGCCGCGCGGCAATACCTGAACACCGCGGCCCTCGGCGCCTGATGATACGTCGCAAAGAAATGAGAGGCAGCAAGACCGTTTATTCAATGTGGCGGTAAATTAAACGCCCCCTTCCTCATAAGAAAGAGACGAAGATACGCTGTGATTCACCAAGCTGAATATATTTGAATCCGACAGGTTTACCCTATACAAATCATATGGTTGATAGATGAATGACTTGCGCGCTCAACCCTGGAAAAATAACGCAGCGTCTGGAAAACGCACATTTAATCCCCATAAATCATTCGATTTATTTTTAATTAAAATATGAAGTATGTATCGTAATTATAATTCGCAGTTAAAACAAACATGAACACGGTCTGTTCATTGATATTTATCAACTAAGAATCACTTGATAAAAGTTTTTAAAAAGAGGGAGTGATATAAAAGCAAAATAATGGAATATGTTAATAACAGGGTTTTATGTATAACTCACTACTGCCTGTTTCTTCACGGCACGCTTTATTTTTTTGTTTATTTCTTTCAACATTCGAGCTGTTAACTTATGTCGCCAGCGATGTAGTAATGCCGGGAATGCTAACGGTTATTAAAGATTTAAATGCTCAACCGCATTACGTACCGTGGTCACTTAATGCCTATTTACTTGGCGGCGTCAGCTTTCAGTGGCTTATTGGACCGGCGTCGGATAGATTTGGCCGCAGGCCTTTATTACTCATCGGCTGTGCGCTTTTTTCTGTTTCCTGCCTGGCCACGCCATGGGTAGACAATATCCAGGTTTTTACTCTCCTGCGGTTTATTCAGGGAATAGGTTTGGGGTTTGTGGTGGTGGTGAGCTATCCGGCCCTGCAGGAAGCATTCAACGAATCGGATGCGATCCGCTTAATTGCCCTGTTTGCCAATATCGCGCTGCTGTCGCCGCTGTTTGGCCCTTTGGTCGGTAGCGTTGTGCTTGCATACCTGTCATGGCGCACGCTTTTTATTGCTATCGCATTGATGGCGGGGCTCACTTGGTTCGGTTTGCTACGCTGGATGCCGGAGACGATCGGCGTTGTACGTGAGGATGGCAGTAAAATTGAATGTCAGCCGCTCGAGGTAAAAACCCTCGCGCGCGCTTATGGCGATTTGCTTACGAACCCACGCTGTATATCCGGCAGCGTTGCGCTTGGCCTCGTCGGGCTGCCGCTGATGGCGTGGATCGCGCTCTCCCCGCTGCTGCTGGTGCATCATCTAAAAATGAGTATGCTGGAGTACGCGCTATGGCAATTACCTGTTTTTGCGGCGTTGATTGCGGGGAATATCGTCCTTAACTTTACCGCTGAAAAATTTAAGCCGGAGCAGTTATTATACTTTTCACTCTCTCCCATATTTATCGGCATAATGCTGGCGCTGGTCATGACGCTAATATGGCAAAATATTATTGCGCTGATTATCGGCATGGCTATTTATGCTTTTGGCTTGGGCATTTGCAACGCCACGCTGTATCGCCTCACGCTATTTTCCAGCGAGCATGGAAAAGGTTCAGTATCGGCAATGATAGGCATGATTTCCGTCGCTATTTTTAGCCTCGGGGGGGCATTAATGGCCGGATTGGGCGCCGGCGACAGCCTCAGCGCATATATTATCGCGGCCACTATTCCGATGCTGGCAGCATTATTCATTATCGTTAATATATTCACCAGGCAGAAGAGGAGTAAAACGAAAATAACAGCTTCAGGCCATTAATCACTCACGGACGACTTTTTATTAAGGATGAATAAAATGGACACTTTATCCTGCGTCGATGCCCTCTGCGCACTCGACAGCCCTTATCATGAAGATAGCGATTCACAACGGCTCTTTGATGAAGCCATGCGTGAAATCGTTGCATTTCATGTTATGAATACGCCGGGCTACCGCCAGTGGCTGGCCCGCCACAATATTCCGGCAGATGCGGCCAATATAGATTCGTGGTCGCAGCTGCCGCCGATCTTTGCCGACTATTTCAAACAGAATCTGCCGATCGGCCGCTCCGGTGAGGATGCGCTTGAACTCACCTCTTCCGGTACCAGCGGGCAGAAAAGTCGAATGCGCTATGATGCGCGCAGTATCGGAGCCGCCCAGGGAATGGTCGATCGCATTTTCCGCCATTATGGCTGGGAAACGCCCGATGCGCCCTGCAACTACCTGCTCCTCAGCTACGAACCCGCCGATATCATCACGCTTGGCACCTCTTTTACCGACCAGTTCTTGTGTAAATACGCGCCGGTCAAACGCGCCGTTTACGCGCTGCGTCACACCGGGAGCGGGCATGAGTTCGCCCCTTTCGACGTGATTCGCGCGTTACAAGAGTTTGCTGAAGAGGGGTTACCGGTACGAATCCTGGGTTTCCCGGCATTTATGTGGTTCATACTTGAACGGATGCGAGAAATGCAGCTACCGCCGCTCCAGCTTCATCATCAATCGCTGGCCTTTTTCGGCGGCGGCTGGAAAACGCATGCCGACCGTGAAATCCCTAAATCCGCGTTCTATGCGCGGCTGACCCAACAGCTCGGGATCCCCGATAGCCGATGCCGCGACGGCTATGGTTCCGTGGAGCACTGCGTGCCCTACATTGAATGCGCGCATCACCATTTCCATATTCCCGTTTATTCCCGCGCCTGGATCCGCGATACCGCCTCTCTGGCGGTGAAAGATTATGGGCAGCGCGGTTTTATACAGTTTGTGTCGCCTTATATCACCTCCTGCCCTGCGCACAGCGTGGTCATGAGCGATCTTGCACAATTGCACCGCGCCGAAGAGTGCGGATGCGGTGTGACAACCGATTGGTTTGAGCTGCTGGGCCGGGCCAGCCATAGCAAAGCACGTAGCTGCGCACTGGCGGCGTCAGAACTGATTAAGGGAAATTAATATGTATCTCATTCAGGGAAAAAACTATCCCTCGCTCACGCCAGAAGAGGCCATCGCCATGTTGACGAGCGGGCTGGATAGCGCGCTGAGCCAACCGCCGCGTCCGGAAACCGTGCTTGCCTGCGCCGGGCGTTTTATCGAACAGCTAAAAGACCACGCTTTCCTTCCTCAACTGGGCCCGGCTTATCGGGAAGAGGTCAGAAAGTTTTGCCAACCGGACGCGCTGCGCCAAAAGCTCGAGCATGAGCTGGGCGATAACCCCTTCTCCGTGCGCCGCATTAACTACCGTGAACCGCAGTTTGAAGGCTGGCGTCCTTTGGGCGTCGTGGTGCATGTCACCCCAGCCAATGCGGAACTGCTTCCCTTCTTCGCAATAATAGAGAGCCTGCTGGTCGGGAATATTAACTGGCTGCGCCCGAGCGCCAGCGAACAAGGAATGACAATCGATCTGCTACGGGCGTTTATCCACTGCGATTTAACGGACCAGCTGGCTAACTTCGTCGCCGTGGTTCCCGTCGAAACCACGCGCCTTTCCCTACTGCTTACCCACGCCGATGGTATATCGGCCTGGGGTGGCGATACCGCCCTCGAGGCGATTCGTCAACAGCTCCCTGGCGGGTGTCGCTGGATCCCATGGGGACATAAAATCAGCTTTGCCTGGCTACAACCGGATGCCGTTAATGAAGAAAGCCTTCTCGCGCTGGCGGATGACGTTTGCTGTTTTGACCAGCAGGCCTGTTCCAGCCCGCAAATCGTTTTTGTTGATAGCGATGATTCGGCGGTATTGCAGGATATTGGCGAAAGACTGGCGGAGACCATGCGGCGCCGTCACGCACGGTGGCAACCGTTAATGCCCGATGAAAAGGCGGCGGCGGATATCACCCGCGCCGTCGCCTTCGCGCAGCTGGACGCCGTATTTGCCGGGGCTGACAACGCTGTGCTGGCAGGAGATGGCTGGCGCATCATTCAGCAACACACCTCGGCCATAACGCCTTCACCGCTGTTCCGAACCGTCCTGCTGCGGCCGCTACCGCAAAATAAAGTGATGCAAACGCTGCGCCCCTGGCGAACCCACCTGCAAACCTGCGGGCTGGTTGTCGCCGATCGGGACAGAATCCCCCTCAGCCAACTGCTGCTGGCAGCCGGCGTCAATCGAATTACCCCCGTCGGTAAAATGCATGACGGCTATCACGGCGAACCGCATGACGGCGTTTACGCCTTAAGTCAGCTGGCTCGCCGCGTCACCGTGACGCTGGATGCCGATGTCCTGCCGCAGCAGGCCACGCTCGATCCGAACCCGCCGCCGCCGATGCTGACGGCGCAGCAGCCGATTATGGATAAAACGGCATTCTTACAGCACGCAATGCGGCCCAGCGCCCAGCTTTTCTTTCGCAGCGGCGGCAGCAGCGGCGTGCCTAAACTCGCCGGGTTTACCTATCGCGACTATCGCCGCCAGATGCAGGCCGCCGCCGCAGGCATGTTCGCCGCCGGGCTGGATCCCGCCCACGACAAAGTGCTCAATCTGATGTACGCGGGCAATCTCTACGGTGGTTTACTCAGCTTTTTCACCCTACTGGAAATGCTTGAAGTGACCCATCTTCCCATGGGCGGCCCCCATGATGATGACTATCACGAGATCGCCCGGACCATTGTGAATCAGGGCGTTACCACGCTCATTGGTATGCCAAGCACGCTGTATCAGCTCTTTACGCGAGAAGAGGCCATTCTGCGCGACTACGGCGGTATTCAGAAACTGCTGCTGGGCGGCGAACATATGGGCGTCGCCCAGCGTGACTATATTCACGGTTTCGGGGTGAAAACCATTCGCTCGGCGCTGTATGGTTCGGTTGATGCCGGGCCGCTGGGACATGCCTGTACGCATTGCCCGGATGGCGTGTTTCACCTGATGACGGATATTCAATGGCTGGAGATTGTCGACCCGCTCGACGATCGGCCCGTCGCGCCCGGCGATGCCGGCCGCCTGCTCTTTACCTCGACGGCCCGCGAAGGTCAGAAGGTGATTCGTTATGACATCGGCGATATGGGCCGTTGGCTGCCGGGCGAATGCCCCTGCGGCGCCCCCAGCCCCCGCTTTGAACTTTTAGGCCGCCACGGCAGCCTGGTGCGTATCGGCACGATGTTTATTCAACCCCAGCGGCTGGCAACGCTCGCCGATGCCCCTGTTCAATTGATTCTTCAACATAACCCGCGCAGCGGGCTCGAATGTATCCACATCTTCACCGACGGCAATATTGATACTGTCAAACAGCGGGTCTGCACCGACCCTGAGCTCAAAATGGCATTGGACGCCCATTTGCTGGAGTTAGCCGTGACCAGCCGCCCGTTCAGCGAATTTGAACGGCATCCGCAAAGCGGCAAGACGCCGCTGGTCATTGATAAACGCCGTTGAGCGCACTCCCGCCGATCGGTTCACAATAAGGATATTTGAATATGACAACAGCAAAGATGATGGGTCACTTTGATCCGCAATCCACCCAAACGGAAGAAGTAGCCGTAAGCCCACCGGGTCTCGAACAGCTTGTCGAGAGGGTTCGCTGCCGCTCGCCTTTCTATGCCGAACACTATCGCCATCTCGCCACCCGCGGCTGGCAGTTGAAGGACCTGCCGCTTATTAATCCCGAACGCTACTGGGAGGGGAGCCAGGGCCTGAAAAACTGGCCCGTCCTCACCGGGCCGGTGGAGGACGGTATTGTCTTTAAGACCGGCGGTACCACCGGCGGCGGCAAGCTGTCGGTTTTTTCCCGCCAGGAGTGGCGTGCGTTCGTCACCAGTTTTGGCCGCAGCCTCTCCAGCCAGCTCAAGCCAGGCGCGCGCGTGGCAAATTTATTTTTCGCCGGTGATTTGTACGCGAGCTTCTTATTTATCCACGGCGCGCTTTCGCACATGTCGATACCGGTATGCGAGTACCCTTTCACCGGATCGCTTGAACCGCACACCCTCACCGAACAGATCGTCCAGCACGATATCAACGTACTGGTGGGCGTCCCGGCGATGCTGCTGCAATATGCGGCAGAGCTCGCTGGAAAAAACCGCCGTCTGCCCGGTATCGAGACCATCCTTTACGGCAGCGAGAGTCTTTTTACTGAACAGCTACAGCTGCTGAAATCCGCCTTTCCCAACGCCCGTATTGCTTCTATCGGCTGCGCCTGCGTGGATGCCGGGCTTATCGGACTCAGCACGCCGGATTGCCTGGCGGACGAGCATCGGGTCTTTGAACCCGAAACTATCGTGGAAATTATTGATGAAGCGACGGGCGAGCCGATCGACGAAATCAATCGTTCCGGAATGCTGGTGGTCACCAGCCTTACGCGCACGCTGATGCCGCTGATTCGCTATCCGGTAGGCGATTTGGCCGCCTGGCGTGAACCTCCGGGAAGCAAACATCGCAAGTTTATTTTGCAGGGACGCAGTAGCCTCGGGCACCGCTTGCGGGTAGGTTACGCCTCGCTATTTCCTGATGAAATAGCGGCCCTTATTACGGAAGAGATGGGGCATCAGCAGTGGCAGCTGATGCTGGAGCACGCCGATAACCGGGATCGTTTGAGCTTACGTATCGCCTTTTCCGGTACCCGGCAGCAGGCCGACAGGCTCTGCGGTCAATTACTCGCCAGGGATCACGCTCTCGCAGAACTACAGGCTGCCGGCCAGCTGTGCGTTCAGGTTCACTGGTGCAGCCAGGCGGAACTTATCCGCAATACCCGAACAGGTAAGCTGCAGCGGGTGATCGACAAACGCGCCTACCTCGCGCAGGAGGCGGTGAAATGATTGAAATCAGAGCGTTCCAGCGACAAGACGGCGAAGGCATCAGCGCCTTATTTCGCACGGTTTATGGCGATCGCTATGTCTATCCTGATATCTATATGCCCAGCCTGATTGGCTGGCGCAACGCCCGGGACGAATGGCACAGCGCGATAGCCGAACAGAATGGCATCATCATCGGGCATGCCGCCTTATGGCGGCACCACGCGGATAAGCAGACGGCCGAACTGGCCATGTTCGCGGTGCACCCCGCCTTCAGAAACCGGGGCGTAGCCACCCAACTGGGGGAATATTTGCGTCTTGCCGCAAGCAGGCTTGGCCTGGGCACGCTAACCATCAAAATGGTATCCAGCCATCCACACTCGCAGCGCCTGGCGCAGAGGCTGGGCTTTTACTCAACGGGGTTGCTCAGAGATTACGTCCCCTCCCCCTTTCAATCCGGCCTGCGTGAAAGCATTATCCTCGGCGTATTACCCTTGCAGCCACGCCCCGTCCCGCTCACCGCGGATGATAGCCGTGATGATGGTTGGATAAACTTGCTAAAGGAAAAATTTGGCGCGGCGCAGATCCCGCCCGCCAGGGAAACTTGTGCAGCCCCCGTTGAAATTGCCCTTTGTGATGATCGGGTGGACGTCACGATGAATATATCAACGCAACAGATGGTCGACGAGATTTCCCGACTGCCGGCCCGTAAACTGATTTATATCCGGGCGCGCGTGGATGGCGCGCTGATGTCGCTACGACCCAGGCTGCGGCGAGCAGGTTTTACCGATATGGGGCTGGAGCCAGCGGCCGGAGGAGAGTGGTTCTGGCTGCTGCAGCGCGGCTATCATCCCCGGCAGCTCGACCTCTCCTGCCCTATCGCTATTGCCCTGCAGAAAACGGCCGATGGCGATATCAATCATAACGCGCGCGCCTGACAATCCCTTTTATCTGACGCCTGTTTTTGGCACACCGAAGGCCCAGTGTCGGGCCTGACTAGTTCTGCTCGGCGACCAGCAGCGCCTGGGTATCCGGCTCCAGCGCCTGGAAAACGTGCTCCCGATCGGCGGGATAGCAGATGTAATCTCCCTCCCCCAGCTCCTCCGGCGCTTCCGTCAGGCCGACCCGCGCGCGCCCCTGGGTGACAATAATATGCTCCACCGAACCCGGCGGATGAGGGTGGGAAATGCGGTCCGCGCCCGGCTGGGTCAGCAGGAGATAAATATCGCGCCGCGCGCCCGGCGGGCAGGCGGCCAGTAAAATCGCCTGATAGTTTGCCTGCTCGGCGATCACTTTCGTTCCCTCGCCGCGGCGGATCACCTGGGTGGTATTCACCTGCGGCTCCAGCAGCCGGGCAAAGGGGATATCGAGGGCCACGCACAGCGCCCAGAGGGTTTCCAGGCTCGGGTTACCGTTGCCGGACTCCAGCTGCGATAACGTTGATTTGGCGATTCCCGCCCGTCGCGCAACTTCGGCAAGGGAAAGACCGGTGCGCGCGCGTTCCCGCACCAGGCTTTTGGCAATCAGGCTAATTGGCTGAGTCATACAGCCCTCCGTGTTTTTTATAACGAACGTTTCGTTCGTCTTGAAATGCGATTCTGTTGCGTTCATTATAATGGAAATTCGTTCGATATGGCTAAAGAGTATGAAACAACACTTCGCTACGCTTAAAGGCGACACCCTCAGAGCAATTGTTTTAGTCTGCCTCGCGGTAGGCATCGTCGGGATGTCCTACGGCTCGCTGGCCGTCGCCTACGGCTTCCCGATTTGGGTCCCCTTTGTGCTTTCGGTTTGCGTCCTGGCGGGAGCCTCAGAGTTTATGTTTATCGGCATTGTCGCCAGCGGCGGCAACCCGCTGGCGGCAGCGGCGGCCGGTTTGCTGGTCAACGCGCGGCATATTCCCTTCGGCGTGACGGTTCGCGACCTGGTCGGCCAGCGCGCCGCCAGCTTCCTCGGCTGCCATATTATGAACGATGAAAGCGTGGTGTTTGGTCTGTCGCAGAAAACCCCCGAGCAGTGGCGGGCCGCCTACTGGCTGTGCGGCCTGGGCGTGGCGCTGATCTGGCCGTTGGGGGCGCTCCTGGGCGCGGGGGTCGGCAAACTGCTCCCGGCCCCGGAAACCATTGGCCTCGATGCGGTATTCCCGGCGATTCTGCTGGCGCTGGTGGTGCCGGCCTTTAAAAACCGCACCACCCTGATCCGCGCCTGCAGCGGAGCGGCCCTGTCGCTGGCCGCCGTTCCTTTCGCACCGGTTGGCCTGCCGGTTTTGCTGTCGCTGTTTGGCCTGCTGACGAGGAAAAAATAATGGGCAATATGACGCTATTTATCGCCGGTATTGCGATTCTGTCGCTGGGCACCTACTTAATGCGTTTAGGCGGGGCGAAGCTCGGCAGCCGGCTGGCGTTTTCCGAGCGCGCCCAGGCCCTGCTCTCCGATGCGGCGACGGTGCTGCTCTTTTCCGTGGCGCTGGCGACCACCTTTTACGAAGGCGAACATTTTGCCGGGATGGCGCGGGTGCTGGGCGTGGGCCTGGCGGTGTTCCTCGCCTGGCGTAAGATGCCGCTGATCGTGGTGATTATCGCCGCCGCCGTGGCGACGGCGCTGCTGCGGATGGCGGGCGTCGCCTGATCCGGCCTACGAAACGCGAAACATCATATTGTTATGCAATTGTAGGCCGTGCCAGCGAAGCGCCGCCGGGCAGCTGCCCTTAAGGGCTTACGCTATTTGTGCTTCGATCCAACGGGTAGCGGACGCCATATCCAGCGGCTTGTGCTGATCCACGGTGAACACCGGCCCCAGCCGCATCGGTTCCGCCTGCTGCGCCAGCTGCGCCAGTTCCGGAAGATACTCCTCGCCCGGGTGCCCCGGCTTACGATCCTGCAACCGGCTGGCATAGCGCGACACCGCAAGCTCAGGCGAGATGTGGTTCCAGACCTCCAGCACTTTCTCTACGCCCGCGCGTTGCAGCAGCTGCTGTAGCGTGTCGCGCGGTTGAAAGCCAAACCAGGCGTCAATGAGCCAGATACAGCCTGCCGGCGACTGGCCGACGATCGACCAGATGACTTCATACGCGGCGCAGCCCAGCTGCCGGTTGAAGGTCCGGTCGATCCCGGTAAAGCACGCCATAAACGGCTCTTTAATACCGTCTATGGTCAGATGCGGCAGATTAAACGCTGCCGATAGCTGCCGGGTGACGGTGCTTTTACCCGATGCGGGAATGCCATTAATTAAAATCACCGTTTTGCAGCCGGGTGTGAGATGTCTGTTCATAACAACGCGACGACCTCCTCTCTGCTGCTGGCGGCCCGCAGCTTCGCCATGGTCTCGTTATTATCAAGCAGAGCGACAATCGCCCGAATCCCCTCTTCAATATGGGCATTGCTGTCCTGCGCGCCGAACATAATGACGATATCCGCCTTCTCGCTATCGGCAAATTGAATCGGCTTATTCAACACCACAAGGCTGAAGCAGTTGCGTTTGACGCCACATTCCGGCCTGGCGTGAGGGATGGCGACACCTTCATCAAACACGTAATAGGCGCCATGATGCAGGGTATTATCGATCACCGCCTGGCCGTAATCTGCCGAGATATAGCCTTTTGCAACCAGCGGGCTGGCCGCCAGCTGGATCACCTTCTGCCAGTCGGACTCCGTGACGCCGACCTGAATCGCATCGGCCTCAATCAGCAGTTCTTTTATCGTCATTATCACTTCCTATATATTATGGCGAATAATGTTACGTAACTCATCAATGCGCATAAAAAGCGCATCGATTTCCTCGCGATGCGTATGACTTTTGGCATAGACCGACAGCGCCCGGTTATATATCAGCATTAATGCTTTCTGCACTTCGCCATTAGCCGGGTTGCCCCGTAACTCGCCTTCCAGCCTGGCAATTTCCCCCGCCAGCTGGCGAGACTGTTCGTCATAATCCTGCGGGGGTTGATTCTCTTTTTTCCACAGCGTTTTCAAAGATTCAAACATAGCGAGCTCCTCCCCGACGGACAGCAGGGCAACGGAATACGGTTTAAAAATATGCGTTTATTTAAACAGAGCGATTTTTTCCATTAATACATGGGTGACCGCGTTATTCGCCGGAATTAAAAATTTGCGCACGCTGTCGTTCACTTTGCCTTTTTCAAACGTGCTTTTACATTGATCGACCCACTGCACATTCATTTCAGTGCCGACGTTCACCTTGTTGATACCTTCAGTGACGGCCAGGCGCATATCTTCATCGCTGACGCCGGTGCCGCCGTGCAGCACTAACGGCACGCCGGTCGCGGCGCTAATCTCTTTCAGCCGCTGGTGCTGAATTTGCGCCTTACCGGTATACAGGCCGTGCACCGTGCCCACGGAGACCGCCAGCATATCCACCTGCGTCTCCTCCACAAAGCGTTTGGCGTCCTCCACCGTGGTGAAGCAGATATCCTCCGCGGCCACGGCTTTGCCATCTTCCGATCCGCCGATCGCCCCCAGCTCGCCTTCTACCGTGATATTCCGCGGGCGCGCCATTTCCACCACGATGCGGGTATTGCCAATATTCTCTTCCAGATCCAGATGGGAGCCGTCGTACATCACCGATGAAAATCCGGCATCCATGGCCGTTTCAATGGCGCTGATATCAGAGCAGTGATCCAAGTGCAGGCAGGTCGGCACGTTTTCACTTTCCGCTAATGAACGAACCGCATCCACCAGTAAACGATAGCCGAGATATTCCGCCGTCCCGGTAGAGATTTGAATCATTAATGGGCTATCGCTTTGTTGCGCCGCTTTAAAAAAGGCGGGCAGCATTTCAATACAGTGCAAATTAAATGAGCCAATGGCTTTAAAATCTCTTTCCTGCGCAATTTTCAGAATAGCGTTGAAGTTATACAGACTCATGAACATTTTCCCCTTTCGGCTTCGCTGATTTACCGTTTACGAACCATGCCAGTGCGGCAACAAAAACAATGAACAAGGCGACAAAGAGCCAGTTGTTCTGGAAGGCGTGGCCTAATACCAGACCGGAACTAATAACGTCCGAATCGCTGAAGGTGACGCCGGTAAAACCGTAGCTTTCCAGCATCGGTACCAAAATGGCGGGCAGGAAGGTGATAAACAGGCCGTGAATGACGCCGCCAATCATCGCCCCGCGGCGGCCGCCCAGCGCGTTACCGAAGACGCCCGCCGTACCGCCGGCAAAAAAGTTGGTTAACAGACCGGGCAGGATCATCGCCAGGCCAAACATCGGGAACACCAGCATGCCAATGATGGAGCCGACGGTCGTCGCCAGGAAGCCGACGATCACCGCATTGGGCGCATACGGGAACAGCACCGGGCAATCCAGCGCAGGCTTAGCGTCCGGGACAATGCGCATCGCAATTCCGCGAAATGCCGGCACCAGCTCGTTGAGCAACAGGCGCACGCCGCTGTAGAGAACGAATACCCCCGCCACAAACTGAATGGACTGCATAAAGGCGTACATCAGGTAGTTAATGCCGTTGGAGAACTGAGCGATATATTCCGGGCCCGCCGCAATCGCGGGAATGAGATACATCGGCACCATCACCACAGCCATCGCGAGATAGGTGTCCTGGAGGAACTTAAAGTTATCCGGTAATTCAAGATCTTCCGTTGAGCGGGAACCTTTACCCACCACTTTAGCCACCGCCGCCTGCACCAGATAGCCGATAGTGCAGAAATGCCCCAGCGCCACGTCATCGGAACCGGTGATGCGCCTGACGACCGGCTGCGCCAGGGCGGGCATCAGTACCGCCATCACGCCGCCGAAAATACCGCCGGTTAAAATCAGCGGCAGTCCGGTCAGCCCGGCTTTATAGCCAATCACCGCGCCGATGGTTGCCATCCACAGCAGCGCCTGGCCGGTCAGAAAGATATATTTCAGCGGCGTCAGGCGGGCGATAATGATGTTGACGGCAAAAATCACCATCAGGGTCAGCGCGACTTCGGAACCTAATTCACGGTTGGCTAATCCGGCGATGGCGGCGACATCGGTAATGTAGCCTTTCATGCCGAATCCCTGCGTGAAGATATCGTTAAGGAACGTTAGCGTGGCGACAATAATGTTGATGCCGGCCATCATAATTAAGAAACCGAGCAGCGTTTTAAACGTCCCCTCCGCCGTTTTGCCCGCTGATTTTTTTTGCAGAATCAGGCCCAGCATCGCAATAAATGCAATTAATATTGAAGCCTGGCCGAGTAAATCTTTAACGATAAACTCTACAAAGCTATTCATAGTCCGCTACCTTCAGGTTACGCTCTTTTAAGAATGCGACGATCTTAGCTTCAATTTCATCTTTATCGGTGAGCTTATGCAGTACCACCACGCGTTTAATTTCTTCCGCACTGGCATCCGCCGTTAATATATCGGCGAAGGTTTTTTGCGTCAGAATCATATCTGATTTAAACGCCCCGGCTTCGGAAATAGTGGTATGTTCAATCTGTGCGGGAATCTCCAGCTTCTTTAAAACTGCCTTCGCCGTCATTTCAATGGCAAAGCTTGAACCGAGGCCGCAGCCACATACGCATAGAATTTTCAGCATGTAGGGTCTCCTCAAATAATATTGAGTTGTTTGGCAAGTTTATAATGATGTCCTTCAGTGTCGACCAGACGTTTTTTCATACTAACTAAATCAATCGGAATAGGTTTGTTGCTTGAATTAATTATGATGGCTTTATTTTTCATCCCTGACTGAATACAGCGAACCACTTCACTGGCCATAATCGTGCCCTGGTAAATTTCTTCACAGGTCGGATCGCCATTGCGCAAACCGTAGCCTACGATGGTTTTACGAATACGCACGCCAATTTGCGGTTCAAGCTGCTTAATCATGGTATCAATGGCCCCCTGAAAGCCGGGGGAGTACTCCCTGGTGTAGCCTTCAGAGCACAGGATCACCACGCTGTTCTGCTGTGTCAGCTTATGCTTCACCCGCTCGGCCAGCGTTTCTAACGGCATCTGCGATTCCGGAATCAGGGCGATATCAGCATTAGATTTAATCGCGGATTGCAGCGTTAACTCTCCACAATAGCCTCCTAATATTTCGACCATAAAGACGCGGCCCGGTAATGCTCTTCCGGTATTTCTTAAACGGGAAACCTCCTTAATAATCTGCTCGCAGGCGGTGGAAAAACCAATGGTATAATCGCTGCCGTATACATCATTATCGATAGTCATCCCGACGCCAAAGCAGTTAATATCAAATTCGCTCAGCGTATTGAGAAACTGCAGGCTGCCGTCGCCGCCGGCCATAATCAGCACATCAATGCGCAGTGATTTAATTTTTTTAGCTATGGTTTCATATTCACTGCGCAGCAGCCTGCGGCTGGTTCGCCCGGAGGTGATGATCGGAATAGAGGCAATGGAGAAATCAACCAGATCGCGCCAGGCGACTTCGTGATGATTTTTATCCAGCAGTCCGGGTATTCCGCCATTAAAAAGGGTGATATCGGCACTCGCCAGTCTGGCTATCTGGAATATAAAATTATTAATTCCAGAAACATCGCCGCCGCTAATAACCATGCCAATTTTCATTGCCTGTCTCCGTTGCTTTGCTTGCCCACATTTTTCCCTGAGTTCAAGACCGTTATTTGCAATAGAGATCACAATATGCTGATAAATTCCTCCGAGCCTAATATTGACAGTGGGTTTATTTCCTCATTTTTTGTGATGCATATCTCTTTTATAAAATGAGATCGCCTTAACAATTATCTTTTTATTTTCTTTAAGATCATTAAGTTGCTTGAAGCGATAATTGCGCGGGTGGGCTGCCTGTTTTCTCCCATAAACCCAGCGATGATGAAAAGACAGAAATGTGATAAATAGCGCATTTTTTTGCGTCAGGAAGGTCCACGGCTTTCTCATCTGTTGTCTGCCTTCTTGCAGGGACCAACACGTAAAGCTGCATTCAGCCTGTTTTGATTCTGATATCGCCGCCCCTCACGGCAAAAGCACCTGCGTTAAGCCCCCTGGGAATAAATCTCAGACACAAAAAAAGCGCCCCTTGGGCGCTCTTTCGACAGTAGCTTTACGCTTATTTATTCAGTTCCGCAGTCATGTGCACGCGGTTACCGGTAAACGCTTCGGTAATTTTGTAAGATGAAGCGCCAGCGGCCTGGGCCTGAGCGGCGATTTTCGCTTCCGCACCGTCCATCGTTGCGGCGGTCGCGGTCACGGTTTCCGCAGCGAAAGAACCAAAAGAAGCGGCCAGAGCGATAACTGCGACAAAAGTTTTGATGCTTTTCATGATATAAACCCTTTACGTTAGTTGTTTGAATAAGGCGCCGTGCCTTGATGTGATAAATAGTAGCCCTCACATCGCCAAACAAAAAGCGGAAGGATTTGTTGTCATCATTCAAAAAAACTGACTTAAATTTAACCCGCGATTAACCGCTGCGGATGCGTGTAAACGGTAGCCCTGCCCGGCTTGCAGAATCCCACCAGCGTCAGGTTGCAGCGCTCGGCGACGTCAACCGCCAGCGTGGTCGCGGCAGAGACCGCAAAGAGGATTTCCACCCCGCACATGGCCGCCTTCTGCACCATTTCATAGCTGGCGCGGCTGGAGACCAGCGCCGCGCCGTTCTGCCAGGCGCCTTCTGATTCCGCGCGGTGTCCCAGGAGCTTGTCCAGCGCCACGTGGCGACCCACGTCTTCATGGCCGCCCGCGAGCTCGCCGGAAGGACTTACCCAGGCGGCAGCGTGAGTACAGCCGGTAAGGCGGCCTATCGGCTGAAAATCATGCAGGTGCGCCAGCGCGCGATCGAGATTCGCCAGATCGAACGTCTGGGTAAAGGGCAGCGGCTGCACGGGCTTCCCGATATCGTTGAGCTGCTCAACGCCGCATACGCCGCAGCCGGTGCGTCCGGCCAGCGCGCGACGGCGCTCTTTCAGCCCCATAAAGCGGCGGCTGGAGAGTTCGATTTGTACTTCCAGGCCGTTACAGGCCTGAACGACGTCCATACCATAAATCTCGCCCCGGTTTTCGATAATCCCTTCGGATAAGGAAAAGCCGACGGCGAACTGCGCCAGGTCTTTCGGCGTCGCCATCATCACCACGTGCGAGATGCCGTTATAAACCAGCGCAACGGGTACCTCTTCAGCTAACTCGTCTGGCTGAGGATGTTGCAAATTTTGGCGCTTCCAGAGCGACACCTGGCGATAACCTGTGATATCTGTCACATTTTCGATTTGTTCAAGAGGCTTCTTGTTCACTTTGTCTTAACCGTATTGGAACAGGCATACACACAATGTGGTATTCTGTTTATATCCCTTCGGGAACGAGGGAAATTACCCCCAATTCTGAACCTTTGCGGCCCTTACCGCAAAGCAAATAACTATACGTGACAATGTCGAAACAAGGAGCGAACCATGCAGGTCAGCAGAAGGCAGTTCTTTAAGATCTGCGCTGGCGGTATGGCAGGAACCACGGCAGCGGCGCTGGGCTTTGCGCCCGGTTTAGCACTCGCGGAAACACGGCAGTACAAGCTGCTGCGCACCCGCGAAACCCGTAACACCTGCACTTACTGTTCCGTTGGCTGCGGGCTGTTAATGTACAGCCTCGGCGACGGCGCAAAAAATGCCAAAGCGTCTATCTTCCATATCGAAGGTGACCCGGACCATCCGGTCAACCGTGGCGCGCTCTGCCCTAAAGGGGCCGGTCTGGTGGACTTTATCCATTCCGAAAGTCGCCTGAAATTTCCGGAATACCGTGCGCCAGGCTCTGATAAATGGCAGAAAATCAGCTGGGATGAAGCGTTCGATCGCATCGCTAAGCTGATGAAAGAGGACCGCGACGCCAACTTTGTCGCGCAGAATAGCGAAGGCACCACCGTCAACCGCTGGCTAACCACCGGTATGCTGTGCGCCTCCGCCTCCAGTAACGAAACCGGTTATTTAACCCAGAAATTTACCCGCGCGCTCGGTATGCTCGCGGTCGACAACCAGGCGCGCGTCTGACACGGACCAACGGTAGCAAGTCTTGCTCCAACATTTGGTCGCGGTGCGATGACCAACCACTGGGTCGACATCAAGAACGCCAATCTCGTCGTGGTGATGGGCGGCAACGCCGCTGAAGCTCACCCGGTTGGATTCCGCTGGGCAATGGAAGCCAAGATTCGCAACGGCGCGAAGCTGATTGTGATCGATCCGCGCTTTACGCGTACCGCGGCGGTAGCTGATTTCTATACCCCAATTCGTTCCGGTACTGACATTACCTTCCTGTCAGGCGTCATCCTGTACCTGTTGAACAACGAAAAAATTAACCGTGAATATACCGAGGCTTACACCAACGCCAGCCTGATCGTGCGTGAGGATTACAGCTTTGAAGACGGTCTGTTCAGCGGCTACGACGCCGAAGCCCGCAAGTACGATAAAACGTCCTGGAACTATGAGCTGGATGAGAACGGCTTTGCCAAACGCGATACCACGCTGCAGCATCCGCGCTGCGTCTGGAACCTGCTGAAGCAGCACGTTTCCCGCTATACGCCGGAAGTTGTCGAAAACATCTGCGGAACGCCAAAAGCTGACTTCCTCAAAGTCTGCGAGTACATCGCGGAAACCAGCGCGCACGATAAAACTGCCTCGTTCCTGTACGCGCTGGGCTGGACGCAGCACTCCATCGGCGCGCAGAACATCCGCACCATGGCGATGATCCAGCTGCTGCTCGGCAATATGGGCATGGCGGGCGGCGGCGTAAACGCCCTGCGCGGCCACTCCAATATTCAGGGTCTTACCGACCTGGGACTGCTGTCACAGAGCCTGCCTGGCTATATGACGCTGCCGAGCGAGAAACAGACTGACCTGCAAACCTACCTCGCCGCCAACACGCCGAAACCGCTGTTGAAGGACCAGGTGAACTACTGGGGTAATTACCCGAAATTCTTCGTCTCAATGATGAAGGCCTTCTTTGGCGATAAAGCCACGGCGGAAAACAGCTGGGGCTTTGACTGGCTACCGAAGTGGGATAAGGGCTACGACGTCCTGCAATATTTCGAGATGATGAACCAGGGCAAAGTGAACGGCTATATCTGCCAGGGCTTCAACCCGGTAGCGTCGTTCCCGAACAAAAACAAGGTTGTCGCGTCGCTGTCGAAGCTTAAGTTCCTGGTGACCATCGACCCGCTCAACACCGAAACCTCCACCTTCTGGCAAAACCACGGGGAGTCGAACGACGTCGATCCGGCGAAAATCCAGACCGAAGTGTTCCGCCTGCCGTCCACCTGCTTCGCCGAAGAGAACGGTTCTATCGTTAACTCCGGCCGCTGGCTGCAGTGGCACTGGAAAGGCGCGGACGCCCCGGGGATTGCGACCACCGACGGTGAGATCCTTGCCGGTATCTTCTTACGCCTGCGCAAGATGTACGCCGAACAGGGCGGACCGGCGCCGGAACCGGTGCTGAACATGACGTGGAACTACGCCACGCCGCATGAACCAGCGTCGGAAGAAGTGGCAATGGAGAGCAACGGCAAGGCGCTGGCAGACATTACCGACCCGGCAACCGGGGCGGTGATCGTCAAGAAAGGCCAGCAGCTCAGCTCGTTTGCGCAGCTGCGTGACGACGGCACGACTTCCAGCGGCTGCTGGATCTTCGCCGGTAGCTGGACGCCTGACGGCAACCAGATGGCGCGTCGCGATAACGCCGATCCATCGGGCCTCGGCAATACGCTGGGCTGGGCATGGGCGTGGCCGCTTAACCGCCGCATTCTGTATAACCGCGCCTCCGCGGACCCGCAGGGTAAACCGTGGGATCCGAAGCGCCAGCTCCTGAAATGGGACGGCGCGAAGTGGGGCGGCGTGGATATTCCAGACTACAGCGCCGCGGCGCCGGACAGCGATGTCGGGCCGTTTATCATGCAGCCGGAAGGGATGGGGCGTCTGTTCGCTATCGATAAGATGGCGGAAGGGCCGTTCCCGGAACACTACGAGCCGTTTGAAACGCCGCTGGGCACCAACCCGCTGCACCCGAACGTGGTCTCTAACCCGGCTGCTCGCGTCTTTAAAGGCGACCTTGAGCAGATGGGCAAAGCGGAGAAATTCCCTTACGTCGGTACTACTTACCGCCTGACCGAGCACTTCCACTACTGGACCAAGCACGCGCTGCTTAACGCCATCGCGCAGCCGGAACAGTTCGTGGAGATCGGCGAGAAGCTGGCGAACAAGCTCGGCATCGCCCATGGCGATACCGTGAAGGTCTCCTCTAACCGCGGCTATATCAAAGCCAAGGCGGTGGTGACCAAGCGTATTCGCACGCTGAAAGCGGACGGTAAGGATATCGATACTATCGGTATTCCGATTCACTGGGGCTACGAAGGCGTGGCGAAGAAAGGGTTTATCGCTAATACCCTGACGCCGTTTGTCGGTGATGCGAACACGCAAACGCCGGAGTTCAAGGCTTTCCTCGTGAACGTGGAAAAGGCGTAACGGAGACGAATTATGGCTTATCAATCGCAAGACATTATCCGTCGTTCCGCGACTAACGGCTTCACCCCCGCGCCCCGCGCTCGGGACCATCAGGAAGAGGTGGCGAAGCTTATCGACGTCACCACCTGTATCGGCTGTAAAGCCTGCCAGGTGGCCTGTTCCGAGTGGAACGACATCCGGGATGAAGTCGGTCACAACGTCGGGGTGTACGATAACCCCGCCGACCTGACCGCCAAATCCTGGACCGTGATGCGCTTCTCGGAAGTGGAGCAGAACGACAAACTGGAGTGGCTCATCCGTAAGGATGGCTGTATGCACTGCGCCGACCCGGGCTGCCTGAAGGCCTGCCCGGCGGAAGGGGCAATCATTCAGTACGCCAACGGCATCGTCGACTTCCAGTCCGAGCAGTGCATCGGCTGCGGCTACTGCATCGCCGGCTGCCCGTTCAACGTGCCGCGCCTGAACCCGGAAGATAACCGCGTCTACAAATGTACGCTGTGCGTGGACCGCGTTAACGTTGGCCAGGAGCCGGCGTGCGTGAAAACCTGCCCGACCGGCGCTATCCACTTTGGCTCCAAAGAGGATATGAAAACGCTGGCGGGCGAGCGCGTCGCCGAGCTGAAAACCCGCGGTTACGACAACGCGGGCCTGTACGATCCGGCAGGCGTTGGCGGCACGCACGTGATGTACGTGCTGCACCACGCCGACAAGCCGAATCTGTACCACGGCCTGCCGGAGAACCCGGAAATCAGCGCCACGGTTAAGTTCTGGAAAGGGATCTGGAAGCCTCTCGCGGCGGTCGGCTTTGCGGCCACCTTCGCCGCCAGCATCTTCCACTACGTCGGCGTCGGCCCGAACCGCGCGGAAGAGGAAGAGGACAATCTGGATGAAGAGAAAGACGAGGTGCGCAAATGAAAAGACGTGACACCATCGTGCGCTACACCGCGCCGGAGCGAATCAACCACTGGGTCACCGCCTTCTGCTTCGTGCTGGCGGCGGTGAGCGGGCTGGGCTTTTTCTTCCCGTCCTTCAACTGGCTGATGCAAATCATGGGCACCCCGCAGCTGGCGCGTATTCTGCACCCGTTCGTGGGCGTGATTATGTTTGCTTCATTCATCATCATGTTCTTCCGCTACTGGCACCACAACCTGATCAACCGGGACGATATTTTCTGGGCGAAAAATATTCGCAAGATTGTCGTCAACGAGGAAGTGGGCGACACCGGGCGCTATAACTTCGGCCAGAAATGCGTGTTCTGGGCGGCGATTATCTTCCTGGTGCTGCTGCTGGTGAGCGGCGTGATCATCTGGCGTCCGTACTTTGCGCCGGCCTTCTCCATCCCGGTTATCCGCTTCGCGCTGATGCTGCACTCCTTCTCTGCGGTGGCGCTGATTGTGGTGATCATGGTGCATATTTACGCTGCGCTGTGGGTGAAGGGCACCATTACCGCGATGGTGGAAGGCTGGGTTACGAAGACCTGGGCGAAGAAACATCACCCGCGCTGGTATCGTGAAGTCCGCGAAAAGCAGGATAAGCGCCAGTCGTAGGCCCGAGCGCGTTGTTCGTCTCTGAAATGGCGTCGTATATCGACGCCATTTTTTTGCGGATAACGCGCTGTTTTGACAACGTTAGCCAGAGTGCGCCGCAGGCGGGAGCGGCACGTTTCCCGTTTCGCTTAGGCCATGGCGCAGGGCAGCTAATCCTAACGGTGCATAGTCGGGGGTATCGATATCAGGTATCGTAGCGCACACATTGCGATGTCGTGGCTATATCCCGTATGCCGATTGCGGTTATCATTAATGACATCACCAGAGCGGGCGCATGATGCCCGCCAAATCGCAGAGCGGACGTGACCATCGCCGAATCTGCTGAAACCAGGAAGTGACTGAATGAGCATTCGTATCATCCCGCAAGATGAGCTGGAAAAGAGCGAGAAACGCGCGACGGATATGATCCCGCCGTTGTTGTTTCCCCGGCTCAAAAATTTATATAACCGTCGCGCCGAACGCCTGCGTGAACTGGCTGAAAATAACCCGCTGGGTGATTACCTGCGCTTTGCCGCGCTTATCGCCCACGCGCAGGAAGTGGTGCTGTACGACCATCCGCTGCAGATGGATCTCACCGCGCGCATCAAAGAAGCGAACGACCAGGGTAAACCACCGCTGGATATCCACGTTTTACCGCGCGATAAGCACTGGCACAAGCTGCTGCATTCTCTGATTGCCGAACTGAAGCCGGAGATGAGCGGCCCGGCGCTGGCGGTCATCGAGAATCTGGAAAAAGCCTCCGAGCAGGAGCTGGAACTGATGGCAAGCGCGCTGTTTGCTTCCGATTTTGCCTCTGTCAGCAGCGATAAAGCGCCGTTTATCTGGGCCGCGCTCTCGCTCTATTGGGCGCAGATGGCCAGCCTGATCCCCGGAAAGGCCCGCGCTGAATATGGTGAACAGCGTCAGTTCTGCCCGGTTTGCGGCTCGATGCCGGTCTCCAGCATGGTGCAAATTGGTACCACACAGGGCCTGCGCTATCTGCACTGCAACCTGTGCGAAACCGAATGGCACGTGGTGCGCGTGAAGTGCAGCAACTGCGAACAGACGCGCGATCTGCACTACTGGTCACTGGATAACGAGCAGTCGGCGATTAAAGCCGAAACCTGCGGCGACTGCGGTACCTACCTGAAGATTCTCTATCAGGAAAAAGACCCAAAAGTGGAGGCCGTAGCCGACGACCTCGCCTCGCTGGTACTGGACGCACGGATGGAACAAGAGGGCTTCGCCCGCAGCTCCATCAACCCGTTCCTGTTCCCTGGCGAAGGGGAATAACGGCAGGCATCATGTCGGGCGGCGCCTGCTGCCCGGCTTACCATTGATAAGGCGTAAACACTCCCGGTATGCCGGCAAAATCTTTGGTTTTGCGAGCCGCTTTCCAGAATCACTTCCCGACGAAAATCCCCGGTTTTCTTTTGTTCACAATCAGGCTATAACACTGTATATCCAAACAGCTTAAGGGAATGAAAAATGGCGCTTGAAAAGGGTATCGCAGAGCTGGTGCGGGAATTTATCGATGCGGGCCGCCCCTCATCGCGCGAACAGAATATTGATGACCGGAGGCGCGGCTATCTCGCCAGTACGGTACTGGCTGGGGAACAGGAAAAGCGCGTTCAGGTAGCAGATATCGAGCTCGACGGCATGGCATTTCGCGTTGTTTCTCCCCTTAACGCTTCCGGCGCACTGCCTGCCATTATCTATTACCACGGTGGCTGCTTTATCAGCGGCGGTTTCGCCACGCATGACCATCAGCTCCGCCAGCTGGCATACCACAGCGGCTGCCGCGTTATCGCCGTGCAATACCGGCTGGCGCCGGAGCATACTTTCCCTGCCGCCCATGACGATGCGGAGAGAGGCGCGCTGATTATTCACCGCCGCGCGGAGCAGTTAGGCATCGACGCTTCCTGTATTACGCTGGCTGGCGACAGCGCCGGGGGACACCTGGCATTAGTGACCGCCCTGCGGCTCAAAACAGCGCATGCCTGGCAACCCGCGCAGCTGGTTTTGATTTACCCGATGCTGGACGCCACCGCCAGCATGAAGAGCTATATCGATAACGGTAAAGATTACATCATCACCGAAGATACCCTGCTCAGCGGCTATGAAATGTACCTTTCCGCGACGGCGCTCCACCATCCGGAAGCCAGCCCGCTGTGGCGTAAAGACTTTCACGGCTTACCGCCGGTGCATATTCTGACTGCGGAATACGACCCTCTGCGTGATGAAGGCGAAGCGCTTTACCAGCGCCTGCTTGAGCAGGGCGTTGACTGCACCTGTCAGCGTTATCTCGGGGTGATTCACGGCTTCTTTCAGCTGGGCGGCATCAGCCCGGCGGCAGGCAGCGCGATGAGAGATATCGCCTGGCGGGTTAAAACACCAGGCCGATAGTTAAGCGTAAAGGGAGACTACTCCTCTTCGTTACCGCCCTCTTCATAGGGGCCGAACGGTTTCGCGGGAAGAACAATATAGATACCCTCAAAAACCGCGCCCAGCCGCTCGTCGCCAAATAGCTCAACCTGCAGCTGAACGCGCGCTTTGCGGCCTCGCGCCAGCCGGTCAAGATCGCCGCTTAACGAGCCAAGATCGGCAACGGCGCTGGGGCGTCCGCTAATAGGCTGACTGTAGCGGATATGCGCATCGGCAAGAATAATTGTGCCGCCAAGATGCCGCTCGCGCAGCATCAGCCAGATAAGCCCCCAGCCGGTTAACGTTGCCTGAGAAAACAGGCTGCCGGCGAACAGCGTATGGTGCGGGTTCTGGTTACCGGCTTCCGGCATGGTGGTGATAAACTTTTGCCCGGTATACTGCTGAATGCGCACGCCCATTTTCTCGCTGAGAGGGATGTGCTGATACCAGGCCTGCTGCAGCTGAGCGCACCAGTCGCCGCGATGTAAAATATCGTCCAGCGAGGCTATCGGCTTAATCATCAGAAAATGACGGATCGGCGTGGTCGTCGGCGTCGTGATTTCGCCCTGGTTCACAAAACCGAGCTTAGCGAAGAACTCCACCGCATCTTCGCGGGCGCTACAGGTCACGCGCTTAACGCCTTCCTGACGGGCGACGGACTCCAGCGTCATCGCCATCAGGGTTCCCAGCCCTTTATCCTGTACTGACGGATGGACGGCCATAAAACGGATAGAAGCTTCGTTTTCCGCATTCACATACAGCCGCCCGACGGCAACCAGATTGCCCTCTTCATCGACCACCATTTGATGGTGCGCCATCGCATCCCACGCATCGCGCTCGGACCCTTTCGGCTGATGCAGCGGCTTACGCAGCATCTCCCAGCGGAACTGGTAGTAGCTCTCTAACTCTTCTTCTGTTTGCGGTACACGAAGGTGATACATAGCTGTACTCTCTTTTGTTACCCGCAGCCTGCCCGGAAGCTGGCTCATACCTGCAACCAAAAGGTCACGGGACCATCATTCACCAGAGAAACCTGCATATCGGCAGCAAATCTCCCGGTCTGCGTATTCATTTGCTGCTGGCGGCAGCGCTCAACGAAATACTCGTACAGCGCTTCCGCTTTATCCGGTGCAGCCCCTTTCGAAAAACCAGGACGCATCCCGCGTTCGGTATCGGCTGCCAGCGTAAACTGCGAAACCACCAGCACGCTGCCGCCAGCCTGCTGCACGTTCAGATTCATTTTGCCTTCAGCATCGCTAAAAATACGGTATCCCAGCACGCGCTCGCACAGGCGGTTCGCCTTTTGCTCATCATCGTCTCTCTCGACGCCTAACAGCACCAGAAGCCCGGGGCCGATTTCGCCCGTCACTTCACCCTCCACGGTAACGCTAGCTCGGGATACGCGTTGAATTAATGCAATCATGATTGTTCTGTTTCTTCTTTTTTCAGTTTGCGGTATTCACCGAGAGTGACAGTAATTTCAGCGCCAAGCAAGACGATACACCACGTCCAGTACACCCAGACAAACAAAATAGGCACCACGGCAAGCACGCCATAAATCAGCTGATATGACGGGAACGCGGTGATATATAAAGCAAAAGCTTTCTTACCCGCCTCAAAGAGCAGCGCCGCGACCAGGGAACCGATTATCGCATCGCGGTTACGCACCTCGGCCGTCGGCACAATGCTGTAAAGCAGCCAGAATGCTACCCAGGATAAAATGAGCGGAAAAATACGCAGCACATCGTCAATCACGCTATTCAGGTCGCTGGCCCAGCGTAACGACAGGAGATAGGAGCTGATCGCCAGGCTGGCCCCCGCCAGCAGCGGCCCCAGGGTAAGGATCATCCAATAAACCGCAAAGGAGTAGGTTTTGGGCCGGGTTCGGGTACTGCGCCAGATGGTGTTCAACGCGCTATCAATCGAATACATCAGCAGCAGCGATGTCACAATCAGGCCGAAAGCGCCCACGGCGGTCATCCGGCTGGAGTTGGCGACAAACTGCTCAATATAGCCCTGAATGACATCTCCGGTTGCCGGAATGAAATTGGCGAAAATAAAGTGGCGAATCTGAATACTGACATCAGAAAACATCGGAAATGCCGCGAACAGCGCGAACACGACGGCAATCAGCGGCACAAGGGAGAGTAACGACACGTAGGCAAGATTGCCTGCCAGGGTCGTCATATTATCTTCATCAATACGCCGCCATAACAGCTTTAGCCAGGCGACCAGCGGCCGCAGATGGCGCGTTGTTTTTTGATGAACGGTTTTTAGCATAGCTGTTTAGCAAAGTAGTTGGGGATGGTTTCCTTCCCGGTCACCAGAATACTGGTTATGCCCAGCTGGTTAGCCCCGGCGATATTGTCCGCGTTATCATCGAAGAAGACCGTATCGTCAGCGGCGAAACCTTCAGCGTCGAGGACGCTCTGATAGATCCGCGCTTCCGGTTTACGCATCCCCATCTCTTGAGAAAGATAGATATGATCAGCAACGGCGCGTATCTCAGGGTACTCATCCGGCCAGAAAGTCGTATGCAAACGGTTCGTGTTGGACAGAACCACAACGCGATGCCCCTGCTCGCGTAATTTTTGCATAATCGCGATAACCTCCGGGCGCAGGGCAACGAAAACCGCCTGCCAGCCGTGGGAGAACTGCTCGTAGCTTAGCGACATGTTCATTTCATGGCACATCGCCGCCGCAAAATCTTCGTCGCTGATTTCACCGCGCTCATGCTGGTGGAACGCTTCGCCCATGGTGAAATGCTGCTGCAGCGTCGCAAGGGGAATGCGCGTTAAATCACTCCACGTCCCGAGCACCCGGTTGAAGTCAATATCGACAATCACATTACCTAAATCAAAGATATAGAGCATGGTCCTCTCCTTTTGCACCGTGGAAAATTAACTGTAGCGGGAAAGGGGGAGTTTGACTACGGGCGGCAGGGCTTTGTACAAAAAAGAAACCCTGCCATTGAGGCAGGGTTCAGATAGCAGAAAGAAGCGTTAATTAATCTTCTTTCGCACCGCGCATCGCGCGTTTACGGTCGTTCTCGGTCAGGTGACGTTTACGGATACGGACAGAAGTCGGGGTGACTTCTACCAGTTCGTCGTCATCGATGAACTCCAGAGCCTGCTCCAGGGTCATTTTAACCGGCGGAACCAGAACCGTTGCTTCGTCAGTACCGGACGCACGCATGTTGGTCAGTTTCTTACCGGTCAGGCAGTTTACCGTCAGGTCGTTAGAACGACTGTGAATACCGATAATCTGGCCTTCGTAAACTTCTGCGCCGTGGCCCAGGAACAGCTTACCGCGATCCTGCAGGCTGAACAGTGCGAACGCAACCGCTTTACCCTGGCCGTTGGAGATCAGAACACCGTTCTGACGCTGACCCACATCACCCGCACGAACGTCGTCGTAGTGGCTGAAGGTGGAGTACAGCAGACCGGTACCGGAGGTCATGGTCATGAATTCTGAACGGAAGCCGATCAGACCACGGCTTGGGATCACGTAGTCGAGACGTACGCGGCCTTTGCCATCTGGATTCATGTTTTTCAGATCGCCTTTACGCTCACCCAGCGCCTGCATCACAGAACCCTGGTGCTGCTCTTCAACGTCCAGCGTGACGTTTTCGAACGGCTCTTGCTTACGGCCATCGATTTCGCGGAAGATAACTTTCGGACGGGAAACCGCCATTTCGAAACCTTCACGACGCATGTTCTCGATAAGAACGGACAGGTGCAGTTCACCACGGCCAGAAACGCGGAATGCGTCTGCATCCGGAGTTTCTTCAACGCGCAGCGCGACGTTATGTACCAGCTCTTTGTTCAGGCGGTCAAGGATCTGACGAGAGGTAACGTACTTACCTTCTTTACCACAGAACGGCGAGGTGTTAACGCAGAAGAACATAGAGACGGTCGGCTCATCAACGGACAGCGCCGGCAGCGCTTCAACATTCTGCGTATCGCAGATGGTGTCAGAGATGTTCAGTTCGCCCAGACCGGTGATCGCGATAATATCGCCAGCTTCTGCGACGTCGCTCTCGATACGCTCAAGGCCCAGATGGGTCAGAACTTTACCGACTTTACCGTTACGGGTTTTGCCTTCGCTATCAATGATAGTGACCTGCTGGTTCGGCTTCACTTTACCGCGCTTGATGCGGCCGATGCCGATGACGCCAACGTAGTTGTTGTAGTCCAGCTGGGAGATTTGCATCTGCAGCGGGCCATCAAGGTCAACGTTCGGCGCCGGTACGCGATCGACGATGGTTTGATACAGCGGCGTCATGTCTTCAGCCATATCTTCGTGATCCAGACCCGCGATACCGTTCAGCGCAGAAGCGTAAACGATAGGGAAGTCCAGCTGCTCGTCGGTAGCGTCGAGGTTAACGAACAGGTCGAATACCTGATCGACAACCCAGTCAGGACGCGCGCCCGGACGGTCAACTTTGTTGATAACAACAATTGGCTTCAGGCCATGAGCAAAGGCTTTTTTGGTCACGAAGCGCGTTTGCGGCATCGGACCATCCATTGCATCAACGACCAACAGAACGGAATCAACCATGGACATGACACGTTCAACTTCACCACCGAAGTCGGCGTGCCCTGGGGTATCAACGATGTTGATACGGTAGTCATTCCATTTGATAGCGGTGTTTTTAGCCAGGATGGTAATCCCGCGCTCTTTCTCCAAATCGTTGGAGTCCATCACTCGCTCTTGAGTTTCGGCACGCGCGTCGAACGTACCGGATTGCTGTAGCAGCTTATCAACCAGGGTAGTTTTACCATGGTCAACGTGCGCGATGATGGCGATATTACGCAAATTTTCGATCACAACTTTGCCTCAGGCATTAGAAATAGCGCGTTATTGTACACGGATTAATCGCAGTACAAAACAGGATCACAAACATCCTCCGCAAACAAGTATTGCAGAGATTCTTTGTGATCGCTTTCACGGAGCGTTAAAAGGGTTATTAAAGGTCAATTGCACCAAATAAGTGCCCAATGTTCACACAAATGCACTATATTGGTGCAATGCATTCATTTTGGTGCAGCCCTTTTGCACGATGATGTGCATGATAACGCCTTTTGGGGGCAATTTAAAAGTTGGCACAGATTTCGCTTTATATTTTTTAAGGCAACAACGCCACTTTTCGTAGTTAAAAAGTTTTCGTTTCCACGACGACAATGACCAATCCGGGAGAGTTTAAGTATGTCCGCTGAACACGTTTTGACGATGCTGAACGAGCATGAAGTGAAGTTTGTCGATCTGCGCTTCACCGATACCAAAGGTAAAGAACAGCACGTTACTATTCCTTCTCATCAGGTAAATGCCGAATTCTTCGAAGAAGGCAAAATGTTTGATGGCTCCTCGATTGGCGGCTGGAAAGGTATTAACGAATCCGACATGGTCCTGATGCCGGATGCAACCACCGCGCTGATCGATCCGTTCTATGAAGAACCGACGCTGATCATCCGCTGCGACATCCTGGAACCCGGCACGCTGCAGGGCTATGACCGTGACCCGCGCTCCATTGCTAAGCGCGCTGAAGAGTATCTGCGCTCTACCGGCCTGGCTGACACCGTACTGTTCGGGCCAGAACCAGAATTCTTCCTGTTCGACGACATCCGTTTTGGTGCGTCCATCTCCGGTTCCCACGTTGCTATCGATGATATCGAAGGCGCATGGAACTCCTCCACCAAATACGAAGGCGGCAACAAAGGCCACCGTCCGGGCGTGAAAGGCGGTTACTTCCCGGTTCCGCCGGTAGACTCCTCTCAGGATATCCGCTCCACCATGTGTATGATCATGGAAGAGATGGGCCTGGTTGTTGAAGCTCACCACCACGAAGTGGCGACTGCGGGTCAGAACGAAATCGCTACCCGCTTTAACACCATGACCAAAAAAGCGGACGAAATTCAGATTTACAAATACGTTGTGCACAACGTCGCACACCGTTTCGGCAAAACCGCGACCTTTATGCCAAAACCGATGTTTGGCGATAACGGTTCCGGTATGCACTGCCACATGTCCCTCTCCAAGAACGGCGTAAACCTGTTCTCTGGCGACAAATACGCAGGCCTGTCTGAACAAGCGCTGTACTACATCGGCGGCGTTATCAAACACGCTAAAGCGATTAACGCCCTGGCTAACCCGACCACCAACTCCTACAAGCGTCTGGTGCCGGGTTACGAAGCGCCGGTTATGCTGGCTTACTCTGCCCGTAACCGTTCCGCGTCTATCCGTATTCCGGTTGTCACCTCTCCGAAAGCGCGCCGTATCGAAGTTCGCTTCCCGGACCCGGCGGCTAACCCGTACCTGTGCTTCGCTGCGCTGCTGATGGCTGGCCTTGACGGTATCAAGAACAAAATCCATCCGGGCGAAGCCATGGATAAAAACCTGTACGATCTGCCGCCGGAAGAAGCGAAAGAGATCCCACAGGTTGCAGGTTCTCTGGAAGAAGCACTGAACGCGCTGGACGCAGACCGTGAATTCCTGACCGCCGGTGGCGTATTCACCAACGACGCTATCGATGCTTACATCGCCCTGCGTATTGAAGAAAACGACCGCGTACGTATGACTCCGCACCCGGTTGAGTTCGAGCTGTACTACAGCGTCTAATTTTGCTGTAAATCCGCGGTATTCCGTGTTGTGGCGTGGGATACCAAGGATGTTTTGTTGCCGTGGAAACTTTCAGCCCATCTCAGGATGGGCTTTTTTCTCCACCAACACGCTGATCTCATGAGCTTTTTATACATAAAAAGCTATAATGCACTAAAATAGTGCACTCATTTTCAGGAGACTGTCGAATGGCAACAGGCACACTGCCCGATGCTGGGCAGATCCTTAACTCTTTAATCAACAGTATCTTACTGGTCGATGACGACCTGGCGGTGCATTACGCGAACCCGGCGGCGCAGCAGCTGCTGGCGCAAAGTTCGCGTAAATTATTCGGCACGCCGCTGCCGGAGCTGTTGAGCTATTTCTCGCTGAATATCGGCCTCATGCAGGAGAGCCTCGCTGCGGGTCAAGGGTTTACCGATAACGAAGTGACGCTGGTCATTGATGGCCGCTCGCACATCCTTTCCCTGACGGCGCAACGCCTGCCTGAAGGCTATATCCTGCTGGAAATGGCGCCGATGGATAATCAGCGCCGTCTGAGCCAGGAGCAGCTACAGCACGCACAGCAGATTGCCGCTCGCGACTTAGTGCGTGGCCTGGCCCACGAGATTAAAAATCCGCTGGGCGGTCTGCGCGGCGCGGCACAGCTGCTGAGCAAAGCGCTGCCCGATCCTGCGCTAATGGAATATACCAAAGTCATTATTGAACAGGCCGATCGGTTAAGAAATCTGGTTGACCGTCTGCTGGGACCACAGCATCCCGGAATGCACGTAACAGAAAGCATCCACAAGGTCGCTGAGCGGGTGGTAAAGCTTGTGTCGATGGAGCTGCCGGATAACGTCAAGCTGGTTCGCGACTATGACCCCAGCCTGCCAGAACTGCCGCACGACCCGGACCAAATTGAACAGGTGCTGCTGAATATCGTCCGTAATGCGCTGCAGGCTCTGGGACCGGAGGGCGGCGAAATCACTCTGCGCACCCGTACGGCCTTTCAGTTAACCCTGCACGGCGTGCGCTACCGCCTCGCTGCGCGTATCGACGTTGAAGATAACGGCCCGGGAATACCGTCTCACTTACAGGATACGCTGTTTTATCCGATGGTGAGCGGGCGCGAAGGCGGCACCGGACTCGGGCTGTCTATCGCCCGCAGCCTTATCGATCAGCACTCCGGCAAAATTGAATTTACCAGTTGGCCAGGGCATACCGAATTCTCGGTGTACCTGCCTATTCGGAAGTAGAGGTGTTTATGCAACGAGGGATAGCATGGATCGTTGACGACGATAGCTCCATCCGTTGGGTGCTTGAACGCGCGCTCACCGGGGCAGGCTTAAGTTGTACAACGTTTGAAAGCGGCAACGAGGTGCTTGATGCCCTCACGACCAAAACCCCGGATGTGCTGCTGTCTGATATCCGCATGCCGGGAATGGACGGACTGGCGCTGCTAAAGCAAATTAAACAGCGCCATCCAATGCTCCCGGTCATCATAATGACGGCGCATTCGGATCTTGACGCGGCGGTCAGCGCCTATCAGCAGGGCGCCTTTGATTATCTGCCAAAACCGTTTGATATCGATGAAGCGGTGGCGCTGGTTGATCGTGCCATTAGCCATTACCAGGAACAGCAGCAGCCGCGTAATGCGCCGATTAATAGCCCAACGGCCGATATCATCGGCGAAGCGCCGGCCATGCAGGACGTCTTCCGCATTATCGGCCGCCTGTCGCGTTCATCAATCAGCGTACTGATCAACGGCGAGTCCGGTACCGGTAAAGAGCTGGTTGCCCACGCTCTCCACCGCCACAGCCCGCGCGCCAAGGCGCCGTTTATCGCGCTAAATATGGCGGCCATTCCGAAAGATCTGATTGAGTCAGAACTGTTTGGCCACGAGAAAGGGGCCTTTACCGGCGCCAATACCGTGCGCCAGGGGCGATTCGAGCAGGCAGACGGCGGCACGCTGTTCCTCGACGAGATCGGCGATATGCCGCTGGACGTACAGACACGTCTGCTGCGCGTACTGGCCGATGGCCAGTTTTATCGCGTGGGGGGCTATGCGCCGGTGAAGGTGGATGTACGCATTATTGCCGCCACCCACCAGAACCTTGAGCTGCGCGTCCAGGAAGGAAAATTCCGCGAGGATTTATTCCACCGCCTGAACGTGATTCGCGTCCATCTGCCGCCGCTGCGCGAGCGTCGGGAAGATATCCCGCGACTGGCGAGACATTTCCTGCAAATCGCCGCCCGTGAGCTGGGCGTCGAGGCCAAACAGCTGCATCCGGAGACGGAGATGGCGTTAACCCGACTGGCATGGCCGGGCAACGTACGTCAGCTGGAAAACACCTGTCGCTGGCTGACGGTAATGGCCGCAGGTCAGGAGGTTCTGACGCAGGATCTTCCCAGCGAGCTGTTTGAAACGGCGATACCGGATAACCCGACGCAAATGCTGCCGGATAGCTGGGCCACGCTGCTGGGGCAATGGGCCGATCGCGCTTTGCGTTCCGGTCATCAAAACCTGCTCTCGGAAGCGCAGCCGGAGATGGAGCGCACGCTGCTGACCACCGCGTTACGCCACACGCAGGGGCATAAACAAGAGGCGGCTCGCCTGCTGGGCTGGGGTCGTAATACCCTGACGCGTAAGCTAAAAGAGCTGGGAATGGAGTAGCAGCGCGGCGGCGAGTAAAAAATAGTCATCCAGCGCAAACTGCTGCTATTTTGTACTTTACTGTTGCCATGCGTTGAGTATGATCTTGCCCGGAAAGATGGGGGAGAAATCATGCTTGAATCATTTATTAATATTATATCGAGCGGTGTTGCAGCGGGTCATACGCCGCAGACGGCGGTAGCTGCCGTTCTGTGCGCGGCGATGGTTGGGCTGTTTAGCTGATAATACCCCCGCTCCTTCCTGGAGTGGGGGTATGCTTTATATCACGCGGGAAAACTGCTGCATCCGCGCTTTCTGGCGCAGATACGTATCAAAACACATGCAGATATTGCGTATCAGCAGCCGGCCTTTCGGCGTCACCTGAATGCCCTTCTCATCCACCTCCACCAGCCCGTCTTTGGCCAGCGGCGCCAGCAATTTCATATCGTCGGCAAAGTAGCTATCGAAGGTAAGATCCCACTGCGCTTCTACCGCAGCGAAGTCGAGACGGAAGTGACAAATTAGCGCCTTAATCACGTCGCGACGAATGCAGTCATCGCGCGTCAACGCAATACCGCGCCACAGCGCCGTTCCGGTTTCATCAACCTGCTGATAATACTGCTTCAGCTCTTTCTGGTTCTGCGCATAGCAATCGCCAATCATGCTGATCGCCGAGACGCCCATCCCCAGCAGATCGGTGTCTCCCTGGGTGGTATACCCCTGGAAGTTACGATGCAGGATACCTTCACGCTGGGCTATCGCCAGCTCATCATCCGGACGGGCAAAGTGGTCCATGCCGATAAACTGATATCCCGCGGCCGTCAGCGAAACAATCGTCTCCTGAAGAATGTCCAGCTTCTGTTCTGCAGAAGGCAGATCGGCGTCTTTGATTTTGCGCTGCGCAGCAAAGAGCGTTGGCAGATGCGCATAGTTGAATACGCTCAGACGATCGGGGTTGAGCTCCGCCACTTTCTGTAGCGTATACGCGAAGCTCTGCGGCGTTTGCTTCGGCAGACCGTAAATCAGGTCGATATTGGTAGAGGTAAAGCCGATATCGCGCGCGTGGTTGAGTAGCGCGAAGATAAACGCTTCATCCTGCTCGCGGTTCACCAGGCGCTGCACTTCTTTGTTGAAGTCCTGCACGCCCATACTCAGGCGATTAAAGCCTTCGAGGCGTAAATGATCCAGGACATCGAGTTCGATTTCGCGCGGATCAACCTCAATGGAGATCTCTGCATCCGCGTTAAAATTGAAATGGGTACGCAGCAGACCCATCAGACGACTAATTTGCGTCTTGTTTAAATAGGTTGGCGTACCGCCGCCCCAGTGCAGCTGATTAACTTTGCGGCCAGCAAAAAGCGGCGCGCGATGAATAATCTCCTGCTCAAGCACATCCAGATACTGGTCGGCCTTATGCTGCTGACGGGTGACGATTTTGTTGCAGCCGCAGAAATAGCAGAGTTTATGGCAAAACGGGATATGCACGTACAGCGAGAGGGGACGCTGCGGATAGCGGGCTACCGCCGCATCAAATTCAGCGGGGCCAAATTCTGGAGAAAACTCCAGCGCGGTGGGATACGAAGTATAACGCGGCCCGGAATAGTTATATTTCTGGATCAGGGCCAGATCCCAGTCGATTAACTGCACAGACATGCTCACTCCTTCCGATGGTACCGTCGGCGGGTACGCCGCCCCGGCCCAACCGCACCTCGGGTAATGAGCCGGTTGCGCAGCCATTTCTGACGCCGCGACAACCGTCGTAGTTTAACGAATAACCACAGCAGATAACATATAACCAGAAGGGTTATAAGCAGGACCGGGAATCCGATGGGGTGCAAACGTTAGTTTCCACCCTTCAGCAGGCGCATCATATCTTCTTTGCGCTCTTCCTCTTCTTCATCTTCGTCATCATCGTATGAGAGGCCCAACTGCTGCATCAGCTCATCAATACGATCCAGCTTAGCGTCAACCCAGGCTTGCTCTTCAGCATTCAGGGTACCGCCCTCTTCCAGACGTTCCAGCAGCGCGTCCAGGCGCTCATCGTTCTCCAGCAAATCCAGCTCAGCCTGCGGTGAAAGCATAGGTTTCTCGCTCTTTGGTTTATGCTGCTTAATCGCCGGAGCATTCTCAGTTACGCCCAGCGGGATTGGTTTTTTACTGCCAATTCGGGGATCTTGCTGCTGACCTTGTTTTTTACCTGCTGAAGCGGTGTCGCCGCCGGTCGCACGACTTCCTGCCGCGTGGCCGCGATGCTTCTTCTGATGCTTGCGCTCGCGGGCTTCCTGGTTCAATTCTTCACGCGTTTTGCGATTTTTTTTGCCGCGAGGTACGGATGTCGGTTTTTTCATGTTGTGTAATCTTCAGGCCGTTTTCTTCAGTATAGAATTGAGGCGGAATCTAGCAGAAAGCAAGCAAAGAAAAAAGGCGACAGATTACTCTGTCGCCTTTTTCCGCACTGATAACCCTTAATGGGCTTCTACTTTCCATGTTAGCTAACGACACACCCTGTCTTTCCTTTAGCTACCAACAATCCCTGTTACATCCATTTCCTTTTAAAACGTCTCCAGACGTTTGTCATCCTGACAATCCGTAGTCTTCGCCTCCTGGCGCTTCCTGACTCCTCATCCTGAGTCATAATCCTGTTAGCATCCTCGCCCTTGACCGCTACTTTACTGGTTTGCGGGAAACCTACAACCGACTGTACAGAAAAAAAACGAGTTTCAGAATTTTCTTTCATTTTAACGCAATGATTTATATATCTTTGTATTATTTTTAATCAGACTTTTCTCATGAATTTCGCATATAACTAATAGCCAATGTCTCACAAAGACTGTGGTTTTAACTTACAGCGATGAGGTGCGGTAAAAACAGCCTTTTTCTGTTGTTCAGGTATAATCCCCGTCAAAGCCTGATTTAACGGAGACGACCGTCTTGACCAACTGGAATTATCAACTGACGCATTTTGTCACTAGCGCGCCAGATATCCGCCATCTTCCTGCCGATACCGGTATTGAAGTGGCCTTTGCTGGCCGCTCTAACGCCGGGAAATCCAGCGCGCTGAACACGCTGACTAACCAGAAAAGCCTCGCGCGTACTTCGAAGACGCCAGGCCGTACGCAGCTTATCAACCTGTTTGAAGTCGCTGAAGGCAAGCGCCTGGTCGACCTGCCGGGTTATGGATATGCCCAGGTTCCGGAAGAGATGAAAATCAAGTGGCAGCGCGCGCTGGGTGAATATCTGGAGAAACGCCTCTGTCTGAAAGGGCTGGTTGTGTTGATGGATATTCGTCATCCGCTTAAAGATCTCGATCAGCAGATGATCCAATGGGCGGTGGAAAGCGATATCCCGGTACTGGTGCTGCTAACCAAAGCCGATAAGCTGGCCAGCGGCGCGCGAAAAGCGCAGATCGCCATGGTTCGTGAAGCGGTCACCGCCTTTAACGGAGATGTGCAGGTCGAAGCGTTTTCTTCCCTGAAGAAGCAGGGCGTGGATAAACTACGGCAGAAGCTGGATAGCTGGTATAACGATATCCCTCCTCAGGAAGCCTCTGAAGACGGCGAATAATCTCGCTAACCTCTCCGGATAGCGGCGCGTGAGGCTCTATCCGGGTAGCCCGCCTGATCAGCATCGATACGCAAAAAATTTTCTTTCGCGCAATAAAAAACGCCCCGGTCATAAATGACCGGGGCGGCTAAAATATTCAGCCAAATCCGATTACGTGAAGTAAAAGGTCTGAAAGATAGAACATCTTACCTCTGTACCCTACGTCTTTAACTCTACTCTTCTTTCGGTTACGGATAAAGCATTTTTTGTAGTTTTTTTTCACTCTTTACATAGCAAATTCAAATGATCATCACAAAATGCGATAAGTTATGTTACTCACTTACAAGAAATGACCTTCCTTACCGAATACTTAGTGCGCTTGATCCCAGTTTTCTCCACTACCCACTTCCACCAGCAGCGGAACCGCCAGCGTCGTGCTGCTTTCCATCAGTTCGTGGATCTTTTTCGCAACCGCCTCAAGGTCGTCTTTATGCACTTCAAAGACCAGTTCATCGTGTACCTGCATAATCATCCGCACGCGCGGTTTTTCGCTTAATAACCAGCTATCTACGGCGATCATCGCGCGCTTAATAATGTCGGCAGCGGTTCCCTGCATCGGCGCATTGATCGCCGCACGCTCGGCACCGGCGCGGCGCGCGCCGTTGCTGGATTTGATGTCCGGCAGGTAGAGACGACGGCCATCAAGCGTTTCAACATACCCCTGCTCTTTGGCCTGGGTGCGGGTGCGCTCCATATACTCCAGCACGCCCGGATAGCGCTCAAAGTAGAGATCCATATACTTTTGCGCTTCTTTGCGTGGAATATTGAGCTGGCGCGCAAGGCCGAATGCGCTCATGCCGTAAATCAGGCCGAAGTTGATCGCCTTCGCGCTGCGGCGCTGTTCGCTGCTGACGCTCTCCAGCGGCAAACCAAAGACCTCTGCCGCCGTCGCGCGGTGGATATCCTTCCCTTCCGCAAACGCGGTCAGCAGGCCCTTGTCGCGGGAAAGATGCGCCATGATGCGCAGTTCAATTTGCGAGTAGTCAGCAGAGACAATGAGATAATCTTCCGGAGCAATAAACGCCTGACGGATACGCCGCCCTTCTTCGTTGCGCACCGGAATGTTCTGCAGGTTCGGGTCTGTAGACGACAAACGTCCCGTTGCCGTAACCGCCTGGTGATAAGAGGTGTGAACCCGGCCCGTTTTCGGGCTGATCATCAGCGGCAGCTTATCGGTATAGGTGGATTTGAGTTTTGCCAGACCACGATACTCGAGGATGACTTTCGGCAGCGGATAGTCCAGCGCCAGCTCTTCCAGCACCTCTTCCGAGGTAGACGGCGCGCCGCCCGGGGTTTTCTTCAGCGGCTTAATACCTTGTTTTTCAAACAGGATGGTTTGCAGCTGCTTCGGCGAAGAGAGGTTAAACTCCTCACCCGCGATATCATACGCCTTCTTCTCCAGTTCAATCAGGCGTTTGGCTATCTCCTGAGAATGCGCATGCAGCACGGCCGGATCAATCTTCACCCCGTTACGCTCCACGCGGGATAGCACCGGCACCAGCGGCATTTCAATATTTTTAAAGACGTTCAGCGGGCCTTCATTTTGCTGAAGTTCAGGCCACATTTTGAGGTGCAGCTGCAGCGTGACATCGGCATCTTCCGCCGCGTAGCGGCCCGCTTCTTCCAGCGCTATCTGATTGAAGGTGAGCTGGTTTTTACCTTTACCCGCAATCTCTTCAAAGGTAATGGTTTTGTGCTTCAGCCAGCGATCGGAGAGGCTATCCATATCATGGCGGCCCGCCACGCTGTCAAGAATGTAGGATTCCAGCATGGTATCAAAGGCAATACCGCGCAGTTCAATGCCGTAGTTAGCCAGGATACCGCGGTCATATTTGAGGTTTTGCCCAACCTTCAGAACCTTGTCATCTTCCAGTAGCGGTTTCAGCAGCTCAAGGACACGGTCGCGCGGGATCTGATCCGGTGCATCCAGATAATCATGGGCAACCGGTACATAGGCCGCAACGCCAGGCTCAATGGCGAAGGATAAGCCGACCATATTGGCGGATACGTTATCGAGGCTGTCAGTTTCGGTATCAAAGGCAAAAAGCGGCGCTTTCTTCAGGCTCTCAACCCAGGTCAACAACGTTTCTTCATCAAGGATCGTGACATAATTTTCAGAAGAGAGCGCCGTCGCGGTTTCCTCCTCCGCATCGGCCACGTCAGCCACCGCTACAACCGCCTTTGCCGCAGGCTTAGCGCCTTTTGCCTGCATCCACTTGCCGGACTCTACATCGGTGATCCAGCGTTTGAATTCATATTTTTTAAACAGCGTGAGCAGTTCATCAGCGACGGGTTGCGCAACCAGCAAATCTTCACAGCCCAGCTCCAGCTCAACGTCCGTTTTGATCGTCGCCAGCTGATAAGAGAGGTACGCCACCTCTTTATTCTGTTCCAGCTTTGCGGCCATCGTTTTTGCGCCGCGGAAGGTCAGCCCGGCGATTTTTTCAGGCTCAGCGTATAACGTATCAAGACCACCCAGCCCCTGCAGTAACGCCTGCGCAGTCTTTTCTCCCACGCCAGGTACGCCTGGAATATTGTCCGATGAATCTCCCATCAGAGCCAGAAAATCGATGATCAGCTCCGGTGGTACGCCGTATTTCGTCACCACTTCATCGGGGCCAAGGATAGTATTGGTCATGGTGTTAATCAGCGTAATACCCGGCGTAACCAGCTGGGCCATATCTTTATCGCCGGTGCTAATCAGTACCGGACGCCCGACCTTTTCAGCTTCACGCGCCAGGGTACCGATGACGTCATCGGCTTCTACGCCAGGAACAGCCATTAGCGGCAGGCCCATCGCTTTTACCATGGCATGCAGCGGCTCGATCTGCGCACGCAGATCGTCCGGCATCGGCGGGCGATGAGATTTATAGTGCTCAAACAGTTCATCACGGAAAGTCTTCCCCTTGGCATCAAACACGACGACAGCGTGGGTCGGTTGATACTGCAGGATCAGGCTTCGCAGCATATTCAGCACGCCATACATTGCGCCTGTCGGTTCACCAGCGCTATTCGTCAGCGGGGGGAACGCGTGATATGCCCGATAAAGGTAAGAGGAGCCGTCAACGAGGATGAGAGGGTTTTCTGGGATCTGAACCATAATTTCCGTGCCTGTTTATCAGATTATCGGTAAAGGATGCCACAGACGGGCATTAAATCCTGAATTTTTCCCGCATTTCGTCGAAAAGATTCTGCGATCCTTTCGATCGCGTTATGGGCTATCCTGTGGATAACTTTGTGAATATTTTTATAACGACAGCCAAACAATCGTTAATTAAATCATCCATAAACAAATTATTTCATATTTATCATTGAGTTATACACGCATAATTTGCTTTAATAACACCATGGCGACTCAATGTTCCATGTGGATATAAGATCCGAAAATTTTTCTGTTCTGGTAAGACCCGTTATTTACGCTATTTTCTGGTAAAATCAGCCTCTTGCGCCGTTTAAACGCGTTCTTTGTCAGTCTAACTTTCTGAATAAATTAACTATGTCGAGATTACTCGCCGCGATAACGCTCCCGCTGAGTATCGCCCTGACTATCATAGTCACCATAATCTGCTCGGTGCCAATCATCGTCGCCGGGCTGATTAAACTTCTTGTGCCTATTCCTGCGGTCTGGCGCTCGATATCCGTTTTTTGCAATTTTATGATGTACTGCTGGTGTGAAGGGCTGGCCCTGCTGCTGCGTCTTAATCCCTGGCTTAAATGGGATGTACAGGGCCTGGATGGCCTGAATAAGAAAAACTGGTATCTGCTCATCAGCAACCACCATAGCTGGGCAGATATCGTGGTGCTTTGCGTGCTGTTTCGCAAACATATCCCGATGAATAAATATTTCCTCAAGCAACAGCTCGCCTGGGTGCCGTTTATTGGGCTGGCCTGCTGGGCGCTGGATATGCCTTTTATGCGCCGCTATTCCCGAGGTTATTTACTCCGCCATCCAGAGCACCGGGGCAAAGATGTTGAAACCACTCGCCGCTCCTGCGAGAAATTCCGCGCGCATCCAACAACGATTGTTAACTTTGTCGAAGGCTCTCGTTTCACGGAAGAAAAGCAACAGCAGACCCGTTCGCCTTACCAGAATCTGTTATCGCCAAAGGCTGCGGGTATTGCCATGGCATTAAGCGTGCTCGGCTCGCAGTTTGATAAGCTTTTGAACGTCACGTTATGCTATCCGGAAAACAACCAAAAGCCGTTTTATGACATGCTGAGCGGCCGATTGACGCGGATTGTGGTGAGAGTCAGTCTTGAACCTGTGACGGAAGAGCTGCACGGCGATTATGTCAATGACAAAAACTTTAAGCGACGCTTTCAGCGCTGGCTAAACAGGCTTTGGGAAGAGAAAGATCGGCAGCTAACGGAAATAATGCAGCAGGCAGAGAAATAATTGTGGGCACAGAAAAGAAAAACGCCGGTCAATAACCGGCGTTTATTTTTTATTTCTTCTCAACGAGCTGCTTAACGGTATCGGCATACTGGGCAACAAATGCGTCCATGTTGCTGGTATCCATACCCTGCGGGTTAAGCTGGTATTTACCGTTAACGTACATAGCCGGCACGCCCTGCAGCTGGAAATCAGCGGCGGCTTTCTCTTGCTGAGCCACCAGGGATTTCACCACGAAGCTGTTCCAGGCTGCATCGTAATCTTCACCTTTAACGCCGGCGTCAACGAAGACCTTACGGATATCGGCCACGGTCTGGACGGTCTGGTTTTTCTGTACCGCTTCAAACATCGGCACGGTAATTTTATCTTCCACACCCAGCGCCATCGCAACGGCCCACGCCTGAGTCAGATCCTTGCCTAACGGACCCAGGAACTCAACGTGGTATTTCGTCATTTTGACGCCTTCAGGCAGCTTTTTCTTCACGTTATCTGATACATGAAGAACTTCCTCAAACTGATAGCAGTGCGGGCAGTAGAACGAGAAAAACTCGAGCACCTGCGGCTCACCGGCAACGGGCTTATCGAGGGTAATATACTGCTTACCGTCGGTGATCTGGGCAGCGGATGCACTGAAAGCCAGAATCATACCAGCCAGCGCCAGCCAAATTTTTTTCATGATTAATTCTCTCCTGGATATATCACATTAATACATTGGCGTTAACTGAAGAGGCGGTTCCTGCAGAACCTTTACCTGCTCAAGAAAAGTTGTTGTCTGCCCGCGCCAGTAATCTTCCCCGGTTAACCACGGGAAGTTTTTAGGAAAAGCGGGATCTTCCCAGCGCCTTAATAACCACGCCAGATAATAAACTAACCGCATTGCACGTAAAGGTTCGATGAGGGCAATTTCATCGGTATTGAAAGCGCTGAACTCTTCATACGCTTCAATGATCATCTCAAGCTGCATCCGTTGTTCGGCTTTATCGCCGTTCAACAACATCCACAGATCCTGGATAGCAGGTCCATTACGTGAATCATCTAAATCAACAAACAGTGGCCCATCGCGCCAGAGGATGTTTCCCGCATGGCAATCACCGTGTAACCGTAAAATATTGGCGCGTCCGTGCCATTGCGCCATTACCGCATCAATCAGCTTATCGGTAGCGCTGAGAAAAGCCTCTTTCAGACCTGCAGGTATCAGCGGGGAAAGCTCAAAGACCTGGCGTGGCTCAAGAAGATACTCATTCGTCCCTATCTCCGGACGCGCGACAAAACGCTGTTTGCGTCCAGTTTGATGCAGACGGCCAAGGTAGCGCCCAACCCATTCCATCTGATCGAGGTTATCCGCCTCAAACTGACGTCCACCCAGGCTTGGGAATACGGCGAAAAAGAATCCCTGATGCTGATGAAGGGTACTGTCGTTAAACGACAACGGCGCCGCTACAGGGACTTCGTCCTGCACGAGCTGGAGGGAAAACTGATGTTCTTCGAGGATTTGTTGGGCTGACCAACGCTCAGGACGATAGAACTTCACCACATAGCGGCGACGATCTTCGTCCTGAAACTGGTAAACCCGGTTCTCATAGCTATTAAGCGGTGTGAGACCGGAGTCCACCCGCATTCCCAGATCAAATAAGCCATCAATGATGGTATCCGGGTGAAGCGTCTGAAAAGTGAAAGCCTTATCGTGCATCCTGACATCCGATAATCGTACGAATGATACAGGATATCATCTCATTGCCGATTCCGCGGCAGCGCTTACAACCTTTTACTCTTTAATCACGCCGCGAGCGCGTAGCAGCGCGGTTTTAAAATCTTCTTCATAATCTTTCTGAATTCCGGGAATAACGGCTTCTTTTGCCGAGTCGCGCATCTTCAGATGATAAATCAGAATATCGTCGGAGAGATCGTTCAACTCACCGGTGTATCCGGCCTCTTTCGCCAGTTTTTGCAAAAATTGCATTAAATTCAGCTCGGGTTCTTTCTGCCAGGCTGGCTGGAGGAGTTCAATGACTTCATTCAGACGTTTACATTTCATAGCAATGCTCCTTACTCTTGATAGGAATACGTTAGCAGGGACAATCCCACAATGAAAGAGGCGATATTAATATGCAGGGCAAGGTCATAACCGGCGTCGTGCTGGCGGGAGGAAGAGGCTCGCGCATGGGAGGAATAGATAAAGGATTACAGCTGCTGAAAGGTAAAGCCCTGTGGCGTCATGTCGCCGATGCGCTGCAGCCGCAGGTTACAAAGCTGGTAATTAGCGCTAACCGCAATCTTGATTGCTGGCGAAGCAGCGGCTACCCGATTATTACCGACTCTCTGAACGACTTTCCCGGGCCGTTGGCCGGCATGCTTTCCGTAATGCATCAGGTTGAGGGCGAGTGGTTTCTGTTTTGTCCCTGTGATACGCCATTTATCCCATCATTTCTGGCGACGCGCTTAATACAGCAGAGAAAATCCTCTCCAGCCGTTTGGGTATACGATGGTGAACGTGACCATCCGGCCATTGCTCTGGTGAATCGCGAGGCGATCGGCGAACTGGAAACGTATCTGGCGGCAGGAGAAAGACGGGTAATGGTATTTCTGCGCAAAATTGGCGGTCATAGCGTCGATTTTAGCGATGTAAAATCAGCATTTATTAACGTCAATACTCTCGACGATTTGCAACGTATGCAGGTGCCATCATGATCCCGCTTTTAGCCATCGCAGCCTGGAGCGGTACAGGTAAAACCACCCTACTGAAGTCGCTGATTCCGGCACTGCGCGCGGAAGGCTTACGGCCAGGGCTAATTAAACATACTCATCACGATATGGACGTGGATAAGCCCGGTAAAGACAGCTATGAACTGCGTAAAGCCGGAGCGGCTCAGACGATTGTCGCCAGCTCCCAGCGTTGGGCATTAATGACGGAAACACCCGAAGAGCCTCCGCTGGATCTGGAATGGCTGGTTAGCCGAATGGATGCATCAACGTTAGATTTAGTGCTGGTTGAGGGTTTTAAGCATGAAGCTGTGCCCAAAATCCTGCTTTTTCGGCAAAACAGCGGACATAGTATTGAAGAATTAGCTTATGACGATGACGTGATTGCCATAGCCAGCGATACGCCGGTCGAGACGTCGCTTCCATTGTTAGATTTAAATGATGTCCCGCAAATAGCCGCTTTTATTATGCAGTGGTTAACGGGGTTTAACGAGGACCGATAGTTATTGCAGAGATATAGCCATGATCGCGCCTTCTGAAGGCATCTGCTGATATTTTCAGGCGACAAAAACGCAAAAAGCCCATCCGTCAGGATGGGCTCTTCACTTGTTTGATGC
>NZ_JAWXQV010000055.1:0-82414 GCF_033843325.1 Klebsiella sp. JN_Kp126
CTCCCCATGTGAGAGTAGGGAACTGCCAGGCATCAAACAAGTGAAGAGCCCATCCAGACGGATGGGCTTTTTGCGTTTTTGTCGACTGAACCGACCGGACATCGGTTTACCCATAAAACCCATCTCCGCGGACATTTCTGCCTTTTACTCCCTGCTTTCATCCACATCTTCATAATAATAACCTGCCGGTTTTATGCGGGCTCTCTGTATAAAGATACAGAAGATTCCATTAGCCACACTTCAGTCTTATGTACCAGGCTTATAATGTCTATCAGCCAGCCCGTGAGAAAATAATGGCCATTAAGCCTTTTAATTACCAGCAAGACTTTTCCAGCATCGATTTTCGCCAGCATCCGGAGCTTTATCAGGTAGGAAGAGGTGAACAGGGCGTGTTGTTGGTTGAACCCTATAAAAGCGAAATTCTTCCCTACTGGCGCTATAAAGATGAAGCATCGGCGATTGAATCTGCGAGAAAAATTTATCAGCTCTTCGAGTTCTATCGACAGCAGAATGATTTTGTCGGTATGGATATGGCGCGCAAATTTATTCAGATGGGCTACACCCGGGCAAGGCGTTATGCCAATTACAAAGGCGGTAAAAAATACGCGAAGGAGGGGCACCTGAATTCGCGAGGTAATGATCCTGTTAAGGCGGCAGCTGCGGCAGTTTTCAAACAATGGTGGGATAAGCTTCGTCAGGATGAAGATTATCTCCAGCGAAAAAAGAAACATCAGGCTCATTGGGGATAATTTTCAGCATCGATCTTCCCGCCCCACATAAATTTGTGCCGCAATATCGCCTGTATAAAAACCTGTTCTGGCCCGCTATTCACCATATTTCACTTTGCTAATCCTGAAGAATCTCCTTTTAATCGCGAAAACCTGCAGTACGAAAAAAAATGTGAATGGCATCACAAACTAAAAAATAACAATTATATAACATTTAATTTACTAATCGATTTGTCTGATTGAGCGGGGTCACCCGACGCGGCAGATTGCAGTCTTTGCTGGAGCAGAATTACAATGACAGAAAGCAGTATTAGCGAACGCGGATCCCAGGATCAGGGTGATACCCGGCGCCGTATATGGGCAATTGTGGGGGCGTCATCAGGGAATTTGGTGGAATGGTTTGATTTCTACGTCTATTCATTTTGCTCACTCTACTTTGCGCACATCTTCTTTCCTTCTGGCAACACCACTACGCAATTGTTACAAACTGCAGGGGTATTTGCGGCGGGTTTTCTGATGCGTCCGATCGGGGGATGGATATTCGGGCGCATTGCCGATCGTCGTGGACGTAAAACCTCTATGCTTATCTCCGTATGCATGATGTGTTTTGGTTCACTGGTGATTGCCTGCCTGCCGGGTTATGCAACGATAGGGACCTGGGCCCCGGCTCTGCTGCTACTTGCACGCCTGTTCCAGGGCCTGTCCGTTGGCGGAGAATACGGTACCAGCGCGACCTATATGAGCGAAGTCGCGGTGGAAGGAAAGAAAGGTTTCTATGCCTCATTTCAATACGTCACGCTGATTGGTGGGCAACTTCTGGCCGTGCTGGTTGTAGTTGCCTTACAGCAGATCCTCAGCGATGAAGAGCTTCATGCCTGGGGATGGCGTATCCCGTTTGCTCTTGGCGCAGTCCTGGCTATCGTTGCCCTGTGGCTGAGACGACAGCTGGACGAAACGTCTAAACAGGAAACGCGCGCGTTAAAAGAAGCGGGATCGTTTAAAGGATTATGGCGTAACCGTAAGGCATTTATCATGGTGCTCGGATTCACTGCCGCAGGGTCGTTAAGCTTTTATACCTTTACAACCTATATGCAGAAATATCTGGTCAACACCTCAGGCATGAGCGCGGGCACTGCCAGCATGATTATGACCGCTGCCTTATTTGTTTATATGCTTGTTCAGCCGCTTTTCGGCGCGCTTTCGGATAAGATTGGCCGCCGGACCTCAATGCTCTGTTTTGGCGTACTCGTCACCGTCTTCACTGTCCCTATTCTCAATGCATTACAGAACGTGAGTTCACCGTATGCGGCATTTGCTTTAGTGATATGCGCCCTGTTGATAGTAAGCTTCTATACCTCAATCAGCGGCATTCTGAAGGCCGAAATGTTTCCGGCTCAGGTTCGTGCCCTGGGGGTTGGACTCTCTTATGCGGTGGCCAATGCGCTATTTGGCGGCTCGGCAGAGTATGTCGCGCTGTCGCTAAAATCAGCGGGAATTGAGCACGCCTTTTACTGGTACGTGACCGTCATGGGCGCGATTGCCTTCCTGGTCTCCCTGACGCTGCATCGTAAAGGCAAGGGGCTACGTTTGTAGTATTACTGATGTGCCAGCTGCCATACCGCATAGCCGGTAGTGGCACCTGCCACATCCCAGGCAAAATCTTTCCAGCTCCAGCCGCTCCCTGACGGGCGGCTGTCCCATAGCTCCTTCGATGCCCCTAAGCTCACGGAAAACATAAAGCCTATAGCGGCACTCCGGTCGCGGCTATAGCCCTGATGCTGGGCATATTCATTGCCTGCGGCGGAAAGCATGGCTGAGGCGAGGAAGTGTTGGGCTTTATCCTGGCCGCTCCATGAATCATTAGCCATATGGCTGCAGCCAGTCAGTAATAATAGTGGGGCAATAAGCATGATGACGCGCATACTAATTCCAGAAAAAGCCCCGCTGGGCGGGGCGTGAATTCAGAGAATACGGCTGATAAGGCGGTCGATTCGGATACGTCGCAGACGCCTGATCAGTTTGCGTACCTTTATCGGGTAATCGGCAATACTTTGCAAATCGCGATAGTGCTGAACGATCGTAGTATGTTTGCGGATGAGATTGAGCTCTTTTTCACGCATTGCGCCGAGCTGGTGTTTTGGATCGTGGATAAGTATCGCGTTTTCCAAATCCAGCCGCCATGCGCGCGGGTTCAGGTTATTGCCGGTCAGCAGCATCCATTCGTCATCAACCCACATGCCTTTCAGGTGGTAGCTGTTATCGTCGTCCTTCCATAAACGGACAATCAGCTGATCGGTATTGACATAATACTGCAGTCGGCTCAGGAAGCGTCGCAGATTGATTTCGTAAAGATAGGGCAGCGCGCCGATAATTTTAAACGGCTGATCTTCCGGAATATAGAAATCATTAGCGGTTTTATCACCAACGATAATTTCGACTTTCTTCCCGCTACGCAGCAGTTGGATGATATTACGTACCAGCAGAGCGGGCAGGTTGAAATAGGGGGTGCAGATAGTCAGCTTATGCTCAGCGCAGGGCATCAGATGAAAAATGGTTTTATTCAGCAGACTCGTCTTCCCGAGGCCCACTAACGGAGTGACCGACAGCTGGTCATCGTCAGCATTGCCGATAAAATGATAGCTGCTATCGCGGAGCTCCTGGCGATACTGGCGGATGTCATTTTTGATTTCCGGACTTTTTGGCCGATCGGCCCTGTCAAGGCGGTTAACGCCACGCCCTTGCACCAGGTTATTCTCAACCCAGTCGAACATCACATCAGCCATTTTACCGTTGCGAATGCACTGGTAGCGGTCGTAGCGATACTTATCGTGTTGATGCAGATAAACATCATTCAGACTGGCGCCGCTGTAGAGAACGCTGTCATCAATGATAAAACCTTTGAAGTGGAGGACGCCGAGCGCTTCCCGGGTATTGACCGGAACGCCATAAACCGGGATATCGACACCGGGATTTTCCTGCGCCATGCGGCAGTACCAGTCGGCATTGGTGTTTGACGCCGCGACGCCAATACGCCCGCGCTGGGCGCGATGCCAGTCGACCAACACCTGAACATCTAATTCGGGACGCTGACGCTTAGCGTCATAGAGCGCCTGCAAAATTCCTTTGCCGCCATCATCCTGTTCCAGATAAAGCGCAATGATACAAATACGCTGGGTGGCTTGAGCTATCCTGGCCAGTAACGCTTGCCGAAAATCTGCCGGAGCGTAAAAGAACTCGATATCATCAACTGACTGAGAAAGCTTAGGGAGTTGGGCAAGGTGTTGTTGATGTTTATTGCGTTTAAATTTTGACAACATCACAGTGCGTTTCTTCTCTGTTTATTGAAGGGTCTTCTGTACCATGCAGACGACGTAAGCGGGCAATAATACCATTACTACCCGTTAAAGTAGTCAACAATTGCGGCCAGCCGTTTGTAATTGCTCAGGTACAAGCTGTAGAGACAAACTGACAATTCCATCTTCAAGCTGAATATCAACCGAGAATCCTAGCTTTCTGGCGAGTCCGATCATGCCTTTATTATTCGGCATGGTAATGCCATTCAAACGCTGCAGGCCGTGGTTTTGCGTGTAGGCAATCAGCTTTTCCAGGAGCTTGCGGCCTAACCCCATACCCTTCAGGTCGGAGCGCACCAGTACAGCAAACTCGGCATCGATATTATCCGGATCGGAGATCGCTCGCGTTACGCCGAGGATCTCGTTCCCCTCGGCGGTGGTGCGCACAGCAACAAAGGCCATTTCTCGATCGTAGTCGATCTGCGTCATATTGGCTAAATCATCATGAGTAAATTCGTTGATTTCGCTGAAGTAACGATAATAAAGATCTTCTTTCGTGACCTGAGCGATAAAGGCCATAAGCTGCGGCTCATCTTCCGGGAGGATGGGACGGAAAAGACAGCGTTCGCCATTCTTCATCACCACCCACTCCTCCTGCTGCTGAGGGTAAGGGCGTATGGCCAGGCGACTTTCACTATCGCCGGTAAACGGTGCGAGAGTTAACGTGACATCAAGCGCGGTAAACTCGTGGCCGGAAGCCAGAAGAGGATGAATATCCAGGCGCTGTATTTCCGGACAGTCGACGATCAAATTCGATACCTGTACCAGAAGCTGGCTCAGGCCAGGAATATCGAGAGGGCGCAGCGCGCTGCGGCCGCGCACTTTTTTACTTTTGATGGCCTGGATAACCAGATAGCGCGCAAGGTTCATATTCAACGGCGGGAGCGCGACGGCGGCCTGATCCTCAGCCCGCCATTCGACGCCGCCTTCCCCCAGCATGATCAGCGGCCCAAAAACCGGATCGTGCTCAACGACAACCCGCAGCTCCTGCGCCCCGGCGCGATTAGCCATGCTTTGCACCAGCAGCCCGTGAATACGCGCCTGAGGCCAGGTCATTTTGACGCGATCGATAATCGCGTCCGCGGCCTGCTGTACCTCGGTAGCCGTGCGCAGATAAAGCATAACCCCCTGAACTTCCGACTTGTGCGGAATATCAGGCGAGCGCAGCTTCAGAGCGACGGGGTAGCCAATCTGCTCGGCAATATGTACAGCCTCGGCGCTATCAGCGGCAATCCACGTCGGCAGGGTATGAATACCGTAAGCATGCAGAACGGGGCTCACTTCATGGGTATCCAGCGACGTTGCGCCTTCATTCATTGCCCGTTGCAGCAGGTTGTGCGCTTCGGCAGCGTTAGTGGTTAACGAATTTGACAGGACCGGGGTTTCCCTGAGCTGTTTCTGGTTACGCCGGTACTCCACCATGTGCATAAAAGCGGTAATGGTTCCTTCAGGCGTTCGATAGGTCGGCAGCCCCGCATCGCTAAACAGGCGCCGCGCTTCTTGTGAAGAGAACTCACCGCACCAGTTGGTAAGAACCGTAACGTATTTGCCGCGCGGGTGGCGCTTCAGGGCGTCAATCAGCGCCAGCGCGCTCTCTGTTCCCGGTGCGGCAGCGCTGGGAGAGTGGATCACCAGCAGCGCATCGTAGTCATGGCTATCCAGCAGTACGTTCAACGCTTTGAGGTAATGCTCGCTGCTGGCGTCATCGCGGAGATCCAGCGGGTTGGCAATATCGATGGTTTCAGGTAATGCCTGACGGAGAGCGCTGCTGGTCTCTTCGCTGAGCGCGGCGAGTTTGCCGTTACGCAGCCAGAGCTCATCCAGCGCCAGCGCAGCCGGAGCGGCGCCGTTGCTGATTATCATCAGTTTCTCGCCGCGCAGCGGGCGCATGTGGCTGAGGGTTTCGACCGCTGAGAACAGCTCGTGCGTGTCCTGTACGCGCAATAAACCTGCGCGCTGAATAGCGGCGTCCCAGGCCGGATCCATGCCAGAGTTGACGTGCAGAAGCTTCTGCGCAGCCGGACTGCGTCCGCTTTTTATCACCAGGATCGGCTTATTACGCGATGCGCTACGGGCCGCAGAGACAAAACGACGGGCATCGCTGAGGTGTTCGAGATAAAGCAAAATGGCGCTGGTTTTACTATCGCGAGCGAGGAAATCAAGCAGGTCATCAACGTCGATGTCCAGACTATCCCCCAGCGCAATAAAGTAAGAAAAACCCATCTCGCGCTGCTGGGCCCAGTCGAGGATGGTATTGGAGACCGCCGCCGATTGCGAAATAAACGCCAGTTTGCCGCGATGAATAGGCACCGGCGAAAAGCTGGCGTTGAGGCCCTGCCACGGCGCAAGCAGGCCAAGGCTGTTAGGGCCGAGCAGACGCATCTGGTAGCGGGAGGCGCATTCAAGCAGCGCGGGATACTGTTCGGGGATGGAGGAGAGAATGATGCAGGTTTTGCACCCTTTTTGCCCCAGCGCTTCCAGCAGCTCAAGATTTCGGCGGGCGTTAGTACAAAGCACGGCGAGATCGGGCGTGAAGGGCAGACTGTCGACGTCAGGCCAGGCCAGTACGCCCTGAACCGCTTTCCACGCTGGCGTTACGGGGAGAACGGGGCCGCTAAATCCGCCCGCCAGCAGGTTGCGCATCATCAGATAACCGGCGCGCTGTGGTTTCATTGATGCGCCAATAACGGCGATCGACTTTGGCCGCAGCAATGCTTCCAGGCCTCGTTGGCTCATACCGGTCTCCTTTGATCCCCAGTGACCGGATGATTTTAAACGTTTTCTGTCAGTTGTGCTGTGATACTGCCCTTATGCTGAGTTTTTCCTGCCAGGTAGCGCGTTCTGAATAAGCTGAAGTGCCCGCCAAGGGCCGTGGCTGCGCTTTTATCCCCCGCGAGATCCAATAGCGCAATCGCGACTTCGGCAGTACAGTATTGGCCTTCTGCGTGAGCTTCCCGCAGGTGATAAGCGGAGATACGCGACAGATCGACGGAAATCATCGGCAGCGCGTCAAGCCAGGGGCTTTTACGGAACATTTTTCGCGCTTCGGGCCAGGTGCCGTCGAGCATAATAAACAGCGGTGGTTTACCCGGGGGCGGTGAATCAAGTACCTGACGCTCCGGGCCAGCATAAGAGGCAGGAAAAACCACCATCGGCTGATATTGCGCGTCGGCGACGAGATCGAGAAGCGCCTGCGGCGGTTCGGTTCGTGACCACTGAAAGGCCTCCGTATCCGGCAGGATATCGGCAATCAGGCGACCGGTATTGCTGGGCTTCATTGGCTCGGTATCGAACATCACCAGGCAAAAACGGCTGGCGGCAGCAGCCGGCTTGAGGGTGGCGCAAAGGCACTGCTTCAACGGCAGCAAGCAACGCTGGCAGCGGTGGATACGGTTGCCGCGAGCAAGAAAAGGCCGGGTGGCGCGCGCGAGGCGTTCGGCGCGAAGGCGAAGGACGGCGTTATCAGTCATGGGGATCGCTAAGAAAAAACGCCATTGTCGCAGAGGAGAAAACGGGGCACAAGCGGTGCCCCGTGAGGTTTACTGCTGGCCTGCTTCGTTTAGCCAGCTATCGAAAGGTGCTTTAGGTACGGCGCCATTGAGCATGTCGATAACTTCGCCATTTTTAAACATCATAATGGTCGGGATGCTGCGAATGCGGAAGCGAGCGCTCAGTTCACGCTCCATTTCGGTATTCACTTTCACGAAACGCATTTCGCCGCTGCGTTCTTCAGCCACATCTTCAAAGATTGGCGCAAAGTTACGGCAGGGGCCACACCACGGCGCCCAGAAATCAACAACCACGGGCAGATCGTCCTTCAGCAGTTTATCCAGCGTTGCCCCGGTCGCGTTGATCACATCGCCATCAAAAAGATCGTGACCGCAGCGCCCGCATTTCGCGCCATCGGCGCTACGATCGTCGGGGATGCGGTTCAGAGCCTGACAACTGGCACAAACGGTATTCATAACTAACCTCTGGTTATGGGTTGCAGCGCGGCACGTGGCCGATTTGTTTCTGTAATGTTACATATTATCGATGCACTGCGAATAAAGGACAATGAGTTTTATTCAATGAATACGATAGACTCAGGCTTTTAAATGAAATAATGGCTAAGTGATGGCACATCGGGTAATCTGCGCGCTTCGCGCAGCGCAGGTGGAGAAAATGAATGAGCGACGACGAACTGAAAAATAAAAGCGGCAAGGTCAAAGTGATGTATGTCCGCAGTGATGATGATTCTGACCGACGTACCCATAACCCGCGTACCGGGAAGGGCGGGGGACGTCCAGGAAAGTCTCGTGTTGACGGTCGTAACCGCCCTGCGCGCGATGAAAAAGAGAGCCGCGGTGGCGATCGTAAACGTGACGATCGTAAGCGTGAAGGCTTTGGCGGCGAGGGCTCCTCTCCGTGGCGTACCGTATCCCGCGCGCCGGGCGATGAGGCGCCGGTAAAAGCGGATCACGGCGGGATCAGCGGAAAAAGCTTTATCGATCCTGAAGTGCTGCGCCGCCAGCGCGCGGAAGAAACCCGCGTTTATGGTGAAAACGCCTGCCAGGCGCTGTTCCAGAGCCGTCCGGACGCCATCGTTCGCGCCTGGTTTATCCAGAGCGTGACCCCGCGCTTCAAAGAAGCTCTGCGCTGGATGGCGGCGAATCGTAAAGCCTATCACGTGGTCGATGAAGCAGAGCTGGCGAAAGCGTCCGGCACTGAACACCACGGCGGGGTTTGCTTCCTGATTAAAAAGCGCCACGGCACTTCCGTTGAGCAGTGGGTGGCTAAAGCCGACGCTGAAGATTGTGTTCTGGCGCTGGAAGATGTCGGCAACCCGCACAACCTCGGCGCGATTATACGCAGCTGCGCGCACTTTGGCGTCAAAGGCGTGATTGTGCAGGATGCCGGCGTTATGGAGTCCGGCGCCGCGATTCGTACTGCGGAAGGCGGCGCGGAGCACGTTGAGCCGATTACGGGCGACAGCTTCATCGATACGCTCGAGCGCTTCCGTAAAGCGGGCTACGCGATTGTTTCTACTTCCAGCCATAACGGGACTCCGCTGTTCAAAGCCGAGCTGCCGAAGAAAATGGTGCTGGTGTTAGGGCAGGAGAGTGACGGTCTTTCTGACGCCGCTATCTCCAGCGCCGATCTGAACATCGCGATTGAAGGCACCGGCAACGTTGAAAGCCTGAACGTGTCCGTAGCAACCGGCGTGCTGCTGGCTGAATGGTGGCGGCAGAACAAGGCGTAACACCTTGTCTCAGAGTCAAAATGCCAGCGTAATGCTGGCATTTTCATTTTCAGAGCTATTCGCTTTCAGCCGGTAGCCTGGGCAGCCAGTCAATGGGCGCTTCGCCGCGTTCGGTCAGCCACTGATTCGCCTGCACGAAATGATTACTGCCAAAGAACCCGCGGTGGGCGGAGAGGGGCGACGGGTGCGGCGCTTTGAGCACGCAGTGGCGCTGGCGATCGATTATCGCGCCTTTCTTCTGCGCATGCGAACCCCACAGCAGAAAGACGACGCCTTCCCGATGCTGGTTAATCAGCGAAATGACTTTATCGGTAAAGGTTTCCCAACCGAGGCTGGCGTGAGAGTGCGCTTGTCCGGCACGTACCGTTAATACGGTATTGAGCAGCAACACGCCCTGGCGCGCCCAGCTTTCGAGATAACCGTGAGTCGGGCGCTGAAAGCCTGGTATCGTCCCTTCCAGTTCCTTGTACATATTCAGCAGCGATGGCGGGATCTGAATGCCCGGTAGAACCGAGAAGGCGAGGCCGTGCGCCTGCCCTGGTCCATGGTAAGGATCCTGGCCGAGAATCACCACTTTAACGTCGCTTAGCTCAGTATAACGAAACGCGTTAAAGACATCTTTTTGCGGGGGATAGATGGTGATTCCCGATTGCCGCTCGTCAGCAACGGTTTTCAGGGTATTAACAAAATAGGGTTGCTGCTTCTCTTCTGCCAGCACGTCATGCCAGGTTAATGGGGCGGTCATTTTGCTCTCCTGCAAAGTGTCATTGCCATAGCTTAACTGCATCTTTCAACATCACAAAATTTGCCCCACGCGATTGAAGTTCTTTATGCAAAAAAAATTGAAAACTTACAAATTTATTTGGTGGGTGGCATGGCGTAACTTGATGTAAAACAATAATATCCGCCTATGACCACTTTTGTGATGTGGTTTTTGTTGATTTAAATCAAAGAATGCCGGGTGTACGGCTGATATATATACACTCATAGAACAATGGTTTTACCAATTGGCCGCGAAGGCCAATAATCGAACAAACCCTGCCTGGGAGGCATAAAATGATTACTGGTATCCAAATTACTAAAGCTGCAAACGACGACCTGCTGAACTCTTTCTGGCTGCTGGATAGCGAAAAAGGCGAAGCCCGCTGCCTGTGCGCGAAAGCCGGTTTTGCTGAAGATGACGTGGTTGCAGTGAGCAATCTGGGTGAAATCGAATACCGTGAAATCCCGGTAGACGTGAAGCCTGAAGTCCGCGTTGAAGGCGGTCAGCACCTGAACGTTAACGTGCTGCGTCGCGAAACTCTGCTGGACGCGGTTGAACATCCGGAAAAATACCCGCAGCTGACCATTCGCGTGTCTGGCTATGCGGTACGCTTTAACTCTCTGACTCCGGAACAGCAGCGCGACGTTATCGCCCGTACTTTTACTGAAAGCCTGTAAGATTCCGTTTTAATGTGAAAACGCCGGGATATCCCGGCGTTTTTTTTACTCTTCGTTTGACTTCTGCGGAGCATCCGCTGCGCTTGGTTTACGACGTTTACCAATGTTTTTGGTATCGCGATGGCGTTTTTTCACGCGCGGTTTCTCTTTTTCTTTCTCTTTCTTCTCTGCACGCTTGGCTAAAACCTTCTTGGAAGGTTTACCGGTTTGCTTCTCGCTGGGTGCGCGAGTGGTCGGGCGCAGTTCATCGATGACGCGGGCTTTTAACGGCTCTTCAATATAGCGGCCAATTTTACCCAGCAGCAGATGGTCGTGGGCTTCGACCAGAGAGATGGCCGTTCCCTTTTTACCCGCGCGTCCGGTACGACCGATACGGTGCAGATAGATGTCGGCCGTGCGCGGCAAGTCGAAGTTGAAAACGTGACTGACGTCCGCGATGTCGATCCCGCGCGCGGCAACGTCGGTGGCGATTAACACGTTAATACGGCCATCGGTCAGGCGGCTAATCGCTTCATTACGTTTTGCCTGTACCATCTCGCCTTCCAGCCAGCAGGTGTTGATACCCGCTTCACGCAGCCAGCCCGCCAGCTCATGCACGCGCTCGCGCTTACGGACGAAGACGATAGAACGCGTCGCTTCCGGCTGCTTTAGCAGATGGACCAGCAGCGCGGTCTTATGCTTGACGTCATCGGCGCGGTAATACCACTGGTGAATCTTTTTACGCTCGCGGGTGGAGGGAGTCGCAGAGACTTCCACCGGTTCTTCCAGCAGACGCTCAGCAAAATCTTTAATGGCGTCACCTTCGAGGGTGGCGGAGAACAGCATGGTCTGCTTACGCCAGCGGGTTTCACCGGCAATGTGTTCGATATCCTGCGCGAAGCCCATGTCCAGCATGCGGTCCGCTTCATCAAGGATCAGCGTTTCAACGGCGCGGCAATCAAAGTTTTCTTCTTTAATATATTGCAGCAGGCGACCGGTCGTGGCGACCACGATGTCCTGGTTCTCGCTGAACACTTCAGCATGGTTCATATAGGCGACACCGCCGGTGATCGTGGCGATATCCAGATGAGTATGTTTTGCCAGCTCACGCGCATGGTCGGCAACCTGCATCGCCAGTTCGCGCGTGGGGGTCAGGATAAGAATGCGCGGCGGACCAGACTTCTTGCGCGGAAAATCGAGCAGATGCTGCAACGCTGGCAGGAGATACGCCGCCGTTTTACCGGTGCCGGTCGGGGCTGAACCGAGAATATCACGGCCATCAAGCGCAGGCGGAATAGCGGCGGCCTGAATGGCTGTCGGGCGTGTGAAACCTTTATCCTGGAGGGCGTCCAGCAGGTTTTCGTCGAGTTCAAGTTCGGAAAAAGTCGTTACAGTCATGATCTACCTCTGAGTGGACCGCCGATTATAGACGTTACGGACGCAATGTTCATCTGTTTGTAAGGCTATCTGTTCTCCGGTATTGTGCATAGCCTTAAGCTCAGGAGTTTTTTGCCCGCAAGGTTATCGAGGATGTCCCAGTCGAAGTTCGCGCTGCCGCGCAATGGTTTTACGTTTAAGCAGTTTTTTGTCGCCCACGATCGCTGTGCGATGAAAGTGGGTACCGACGGCATTTTACTCGGTGCATGGGCCCCCATCGCTCAGGTTAAGCGCGTGCTGGATATCGGCGCGGGCAGCGGTCTGTTAGCGCTGATGCTCGCGCAGCGAACCGGCGAGACGGTGATTGTGGATGCCGTGGAGCTGGATGAAGAGGCGGCAGAACAAGCGCGAGAAAACGCCGCGGATTCTCCCTGGGCCGAGCGTCTGCAGATTCATCAGGCGGATATTCAGCAATGGCAGCCGCAGCAAACCCGGCGCTATGAGCTGATTGTCAGCAATCCGCCTTTTTTCGCTGAAGGCGTACCTTGCGCCACCTCGCAGCGCGAGCAGGCTCGCTATACCTCCTCCCTCGATCACGCAACATTATTAACCTGCGCCGCCGAGCTTATTACGGAGGAGGGGTTTTTCTGCGTCGTGCTTCCGGTCGACATTGGTAACGCCTTTGTGCAGCGGGCGCAGAATATGGGCTGGCATCTGCGTCTGCGTACCGACGTGGCGGAAACGGAAGTGCGCCCGCCGCATCGGGTTCTGTTGGCTTTTTCGCCGACGGCGGGGGAGGAGTGCTTTAGCGACAGATTGATCATCCGTGGGCCAGAGCAGCAGTATTCCGAAGGATTTACCGCTCTGACCCAGGACTTTTATCTTTTTATGTGAGCCAGCGGCGAGAGCACCGACGGCCCGCTCTCCGGCAACTGGTCAGGATAGTCCAGCGTATAGTGAAGCCCGCGGCTCTCTTTACGCAGCATGGCGCAGCGCACAATCAGCTCGGCAACCTGCACCAGGTTTCGCAGCTCCAGTAAATTATTGGAGACGCGGAAGCGGGCGTAGTATTCGTCCAGCTCCTGCTGCAGCATAGTAATGCGGCGCAGGGCGCGCTCAAGACGGCGGGTGGTGCGCACGATGCCGACATAATCCCACATCAGCAAGCGCAGCTCATGCCAGTTGTGCTGAATCACGACCAGTTCATCAGGTATTTCAACCTGGCTTTCGTCCCATGATGGCAGTTCATTGACCGCCTGCGCGAACGGCAGACGCTTAACGATATCTTCGGCGGCGGACCACCCGTAGACGAGGCACTCAAGCAACGAGTTTGATGCCATCCGGTTAGCGCCGTGTAATCCGGTATAGCTTACTTCACCGATGGCATACAGCCCGTCGACGTCGGTGCGCCCGTGATCGTCAACCATGACGCCGCCGCAGGTGTAGTGCGCGGCAGGAACCACGGGCACCGCTTCTTTTGTCAGATCGATGCCCAGCCCCAGCAGCTTCTCGTAGATCATCGGGAAGTGGTGGCGAATAAATTCTGCCGGTTTATGGCTGATATCCAGATACATGCAGTCAGCGCCAAGGCGCTTCATCTCATGATCGATGGCTCTGGCGACGATATCGCGCGGAGCCAGCTCGCCGCGCTCGTCAAAGTCCGGCATAAACCGCGTGCCGTCAGGGCGTTTCAACAGCGCGCCCTCGCCGCGCAGCGCTTCCGTCAGCAGGAAGTTGCGCGCTTGCGGATGGTACAGCGCGGTTGGGTGGAACTGATTAAATTCGAGGTTGGCGACCCGGCAGCCGGCACGCCAGGCCATCGCGATACCATCGCCGGAAGAGACGTCAGGATTCGTCGTATATTGATAAACTTTAGCCGCGCCGCCGGTAGCCAGCACCACGGCCTTTGCGCTACAGGTTTCAACCGCTTCTTTATTACGATTCCAGATCCACGCGCCCACCACCCGGCGCGTGCCGGGCAGGCCGATTTTATCGGAGATAATAAGGTCAACGGCGTTACTGCGTTCCAGTATGCGGATATTAGGGTGGGCCAGCGCCTGGCTCACCAGGGTAGTCTCAACGGCTTTACCGGTCGCATCGGCGGCGTGGAGAATTCTGCGGTGGCTGTGACCTCCCTCGCGGGTCAGATGGTAGCTCTCTTCGCCGTTCGCCTGAACCTGAGTATCAAACAGCACGCCCTGATCGATTAGCCACTGAACGCAGGGTTTAGCGTTGCTCGCCACGAATGAGACCGCATGGCGATCGCAAAGACCCGCTCCGGCTATCAACGTATCCTCGATGTGCGATTCAACGCTATCGGTTTCATCAAAGACGGCGGCAATACCGCCCTGAGCGTAGAAAGTAGAACCTTCACTGATAGGGCCTTTGCTGAGAACCGTGACCGCGCAGCGTTCCGCCAGGCGTAAGGCAAGGGATAATCCGGCAGCGCCGCTGCCAATAATCAGCACATCACAGGAGGAATCGGAAGTTGTTTTCATGGCCTTTGTTTAATTTACTAAACACAATAAGCGAACAATAGCACCAGCCAGCGAGAAATCGTACATTTTTTTTACTCAGCGTTGTGAGGACTAAACATAACGGCGTAATGAGGCGGGCTGTAAATGGAAAAAAGGTTTTGCGAAGCGGCTCGTGAGCTTCAGATTTTATAGTGAAATAAAAGCCGGGTTACGTTACCCTTCTGGCGGGTCTTGCGCTTTTTCTTATTATCTTACATATCGTTTAGCGACCGGGACATATAATGAGAGATAACAATCCGTCAGCCGGTGCCGGACGAAAAACAAAGGCGTAACGGAACTTTATTGTTTTCAGACACTCCAACCCTCTGCTTGCTCACTTGATGCAGTAATTGGGTGGTGTTTTTGAATACGCATGGGAATTGGGTTTGGGGAGACATTACCTCGGATGAGCGAGCAGTTAACGGATCAGGTCCTCGTTGAACGGGTCCAGAAAGGAGATCAGAAAGCATTTAACCTGCTGGTGGTGCGCTATCAGCATAAGGTTGCAAGTCTGGTCTCCCGCTACGTGCCGCCGGGCGATATCGCTGACGTTGTTCAGGAATCGTTCGTTAAAGCATGGCGTGCGCTGGATTCTTTCCGGGGGGATAGCGCTTTTTACACCTGGTTATATCGCATCGCCGTAAACACGGCGAAGAATTATCTGGTTGCTCAGGGACGCCGTCCGCCATCCAGCGATGTTGATGCGAATGATGCTGAAAACTTCGAAAGTGGCGGGGCATTGAAAGAAATTTCGAACCCTGAGAACTTAATGTTGTCAGAAGAGCTGAGACAAATAGTTTTTCGTACCATTGAATCGCTTCCGGAAGATTTACGCATGGCAATTACCTTGCGGGAGCTGGATGGCATGAGCTATGAAGAAATAGCCGCCATCATGGATTGTCCGGTGGGCACAGTGCGTTCGCGCATCTTCCGGGCGCGAGAAGCTATTGATAATAAAGTTCAACCGCTAATCAGGCGTTGACGATAGCGGAATACTGGAAAAGGGTATCAGGCATGCAGAAAGAAAAACTTTCGGCCTTAATGGATGGTGAAACGCTGGATAACGAACTGCTCAACGAGCTGGAGCGTTCATCTGAAATGCAAAAAACCTGGGAGAGCTACCATCTCATCCGCGATACGCTGCGAGGCGATACGAGTGAGGTGCTCCATTTTGATATCTCAGCTCGCGTCATGGCCGCCATTGAAAACGAGCCCGTTCGTCAGACGGTTCCTCTAATTCCTGAATCTCAGCCCGCACCGCACCAGTGGCGTCAGATGCCTTTCTGGCAAAAAGTACGCCCGTGGGCCAGCTCGCTTACCCAGATGGGCGTTGCCGCGTGCGTATCCCTTGCTGTGATTGTCGGCGTTCAGCAGTATAATGGCCAGTCTGATTCATCCCAGCAGCCAGAGGCGCCGGTGTTTAACACCATGCCGATGATGGGTAAGGCCAGCCCGGTTAGCCTGGGCGTGCCGGCGGATGCTTCGGCAGGTAGCGGTCAGCAGGCTCAGGTGCAGGAACAGCGCCGCAGAATTAATGCTATGCTGCAGGACTATGAATTGCAGCGTCGCCTGCATGCGGAACAGCTTCAGTTTGGCCAGGCCCAGACTCAGCAAGCTGCTGTTCAGGTGCCGGGCTATCAAACTTTAGGAACACAATCGCAGTAATGAAGCAACTTTGGTGTGCCATGTCGCTCATGGCAGGCAGCCTGTTCTTCTCCGTCAACGCCTCGGCTGATACATCGTCCGGGGCGTTGTTGCAGCAGATGAACCTGGCCAGCCAGTCCCTTAATTACGAGCTCTCTTTCGTCAGCATCAACAAGCAGGGTGTTGAGTCGCTGCGTTATCGACACGCTAAACTAAACAATCGCACCCTGGCACAGCTGCTCCAGCTTGACGGGCCGCGTCGGGAAGTGGTGCTGCGCGGAACGGAAATCAGCTATTTTGAGCCCGGACTCGATCCTTTCACCCTGAACGGCGACTATATCGTTGATTCGCTGCCTTCATTGGTCTACTCCGACTTTAAACGTCTGTCATCCTATTACGACTTCATTTCCGTGGGGCGGACGCGTATTGCCGATCGTTTATGCGATGTTGTGCGCGTCGTGGCTCGCGATGGCACCCGCTATAGCTATATCGCATGGTTAGATGCTGAAACTAAGCTGCCTCTGCGCGTTGATCTGCTTGACCGCGACGGCGAAACGCTTGAGCAGTTCCGCGTCGTCTCGTTCAACGTTGGCGATAACGTTAGCGCCAGTATGGAAACCCTGTCTAAGGCTAACCTGCCTCCGCAGCTGTCGGTGCCGGAAGGGGGCAATAAGGCCAACTTTAACTGGGCGCCAACCTGGCTGCCGCAGGGCGTGGCCGAAGTCTCCAGCAGCCAGCGTCGTCTGCCCACTTTCGATGGCCCGGTAGAGTCCCGTTTGTATTCCGATGGGCTGTTTAGTTTCTCTGTCAATATCAATCGCGCCACGGCAAATAGCAGCGATCAGCTGCTGCGTACCGGCCGTCGTACCGTGGCGACTACCGTGCGTGATAACGCAGAGATAACCATCGTTGGCGAGCTGCCGCCGCAAACGGCGAAGCGTATTTCCGATAGTATTAAATTCAGGGCAGTACAATGATTAAAGAGTGGGCGACGGTCGTTTCCTGGCAAAATGGCGTTGCGCTGGTGCATTGCGATGTGAAAGCCTCCTGCAGCAGCTGTGCTTCTCGCGCCGGTTGCGGAAGCCGGGTGCTGAATAAGCTTGGGCCGCAAACCAGCCATACCCTTAGCGTCCCCTGCGAACAGCCGCTGTCGGCCGGGCAAAAAGTCGAACTGGGCATTGCCGAAAGCAGCCTGCTCGGGTCGGCGGTATTGGTTTATATGGCGCCGTTAGTCGGTTTGTTCTTGATGGCATCGATATTCCAGGTGCTGTTTGCCAACGACTTTGCCTCGCTTTGCGGGGCAATTTTGGGCGGCGTTGGCGGGTTTCTGGTCGCTCGCGGTCTTTCGCCTGGCTTAGCCTCCCGGCAGTCGTGGCAGCCGGTTATTATCAGCGTCGGTTTACCGCCAGATTTAGTCCGCATCGAGACGCCTTCCTCCCAGCTGGGTCAGTGATTTCACTGGCCCTTATCTTTATTTACAACTCCCGCAAGAACTCATCATTTACTCCGGTTATGCTAGCGGTAAGAGCATTTCCTGGTTTCGTGGATGTAGTGTAGAATGCGGCGTTTTCGGATTAAAAAACGTCAGGCACAGAACAGCGGCCTCATGATTCGCGTAAGGCATAATTAACTCTAAATATGAAGAATATACGTAACTTTTCAATCATCGCTCACATCGACCACGGTAAGTCGACATTGTCTGACCGTATTATCCAGATTTGCGGTGGCCTTTCCGATCGTGAAATGGCAGCCCAGGTTCTGGACTCCATGGATCTTGAACGTGAGCGCGGTATCACTATCAAGGCGCAGAGCGTCACCCTGGATTACAAAGCAACTGATGGCGAAACCTATCAGCTGAACTTTATCGACACCCCCGGCCACGTCGACTTCTCTTATGAAGTTTCTCGTTCGCTTGCCGCCTGTGAAGGCGCTTTGCTGGTGGTTGATGCCGGCCAGGGCGTCGAAGCCCAGACGCTGGCTAACTGCTATACGGCGATGGAAATGGACCTTGAAGTCGTACCGGTCCTGAACAAAATCGACCTGCCCGCAGCCGATCCGGAACGCGTAGCGGAAGAGATTGAAGACATCGTTGGTATTGATGCCACCGATGCGGTGCGCTGTTCAGCGAAGACCGGCGTTGGCGTACCGGACGTGCTGGAGCGCCTGGTGCGCGATATTCCGCCGCCGGAAGGCGATCCGGAAGCGCCGCTGCAGGCTCTGATTATCGACTCCTGGTTTGATAACTACCTCGGCGTCGTTTCTCTGGTGCGTATCAAAAACGGCACCATGCGCAAAGGCGATAAAATTAAGGTGATGAGTACCGGGCAGGTGTATAACGCCGATCGCCTGGGCATCTTCACGCCGAAGCAGGTGGACCGTACCGAGCTGAAATGCGGCGAGGTAGGCTGGCTGGTTTGCGCCATTAAAGACATCCTTGGCGCGCCGGTCGGCGATACGCTGACGCTTGCGCGCAACCCGGCAGATAAAGCGCTGCCCGGCTTTAAAAAGGTGAAACCGCAGGTCTATGCCGGCCTGTTCCCGGTCAGCTCCGATGATTATGAAAACTTCCGCGACGCGCTGGGCAAACTGAGCCTCAACGATGCTTCTCTGTTCTATGAGCCGGAAAGCTCTACGGCGCTGGGCTTCGGTTTCCGCTGCGGCTTCCTGGGTCTTCTGCATATGGAGATCATCCAGGAGCGCCTGGAGCGTGAATACGATCTGGATCTGATCACCACGGCGCCGACGGTAGTCTATGAAGTCGAAACCACCTCGAAAGAGGTTATCTACGTCGACAGCCCGTCGAAGCTGCCGCCGCTGAACAATATTCAGGAGCTGCGCGAGCCGATCGCGGAGTGTCACATGCTGCTGCCGCAGGAGTTTTTGGGCAACGTCATCACCCTGTGTATCGAAAAGCGCGGCGTACAGACCAACATGGTTTACCACGGCAATCAGGTTGCGCTGACCTATGAAATCCCGATGGCGGAAGTGGTGCTCGACTTCTTCGACCGACTGAAGTCTACCTCCCGCGGCTATGCATCGCTGGACTACAACTTCAAGCGCTTCCAGGCTTCCAACATGGTGCGTGTGGATGTGTTGATTAACGGCGAGCGTGTGGATGCGCTGGCGTTGATCACGCATAACGACAATGCGCCGTACCGCGGCCGCGAACTGGTAGAGAAGATGAAAGAGCTGATCCCGCGTCAGCAGTTCGATATCGCTATCCAGGCTGCCATCGGCAACCACATCATTGCCCGCTCTACCGTAAAACAGCTGCGTAAAAACGTCCTGGCGAAATGCTATGGCGGCGACGTCAGCCGTAAGAAAAAGCTGCTGCAGAAGCAGAAAGACGGTAAGAAACGCATGAAGCAGGTCGGTAACGTTGAGCTTCCGCAGGAAGCGTTCCTCGCCATTCTGCACGTTGGTAAAGACGGCAAATAACCCTAAGGAGTTGGCATGGCGAACATGTTTGCCCTGATCCTGGTCATCGCTACTGTGGTGACGGGTCTGTTGTGGTGCCTGGATAAGTTTATCTTTGCGCCAAAACGTCGCGAAAGTCAGGCCGCTGCGCAGGCGGCGACCGGCGACCAGTTGGACAAGAAAACGCTGAAAAAGGTCGGCCCGAAACCGGGCTGGCTGGAAACCGGCGCGTCAATCTTCCCGGTACTAGCGATTGTGCTGGTGGTTCGCTCATTCATTTATGAGCCCTTCCAGATCCCCTCCGGCTCGATGATGCCGACGCTGCTGATCGGCGATTTTATTCTGGTTGAGAAGTTTGCCTACGGCATTAAAGATCCGATTTACCAGAAAACGCTGATCGAAACCGGACATCCGAAGCGCGGCGATATTGTCGTCTTTAAATATCCGCAAGATCCGCGCCTGGATTATATCAAGCGTGCGGTCGGTTTACCGGGTGATAAAGTGACTTACGATCCGATTGCCAAGCAGGTCACTATCCAGCCGGGCTGTAGTTCTGGCCAGGCCTGCGGCAACGCGCTGCCGGTCACTTACTCCAACGTTGAGCCGAGCGATTTCGTACAGACCTTCTCCCGCAGCAACGGCGGCGAAGCGACCAGCGGTTTCTGGCAACTGCCGAAAGGCGAGACCAAAGCCGATGGCATCCGTCTGACCGAACGTAAAGAGACGCTGGGCGAAGTGACGCACCGTATATTGACCGTACCGATTGCTCAGGACCAGGTGGGGATGTATTACCATCAGTCCGGTCTGCCGCTGGCGACCTGGATTGTCCCGCCGGGGCAGTATTTTATGATGGGTGACAACCGCGATAACAGCGCCGATAGCCGTTATTGGGGCTTTGTGCCGGAAGCGAATCTGGTGGGTAAAGCAACCGCAATCTGGATGAGTTTCGAAAAACAGGAAGGCGAATGGCCTACCGGCGTACGTTTATCGCGTATCGGTGGTATCCAGTAAATTTTTCCTGCTTTATTCACGCTGCCGACGCAATAACGGCAGCGTGAATTATTTAAAATTTAAATCTATTCAAACTAACGACATCCCTTGTCGTTGCGTATAGAATATCCCCCCGAAGTTTTAGGTTGTCTCTCGTAAGATTGACACAGCACACGAAACCGCGTTGGTTTTTACTCAGGTCGGTTTCGTGTGCTGCATTTTTGACGCATTCATCTATTGGTAACGCATGAACCCCATCGTAATTAATCGGCTTCAACGGAAGCTGGGCTACACTTTTCATCATCAGGAGCTGTTGCAACAGGCATTAACTCACCGCAGTGCCAGCAGCAAACATAATGAGCGCCTGGAATTTTTAGGCGACTCAATATTGAGCTTTGTGATCGCGAACGCGCTCTATCATCGTTTCCCTCGGGTAGACGAAGGCGATATGAGCCGCATGCGCGCGACCCTGGTACGAGGCAACACGCTGGCAGAAATTGCCCGCGAGTTCGAATTAGGTGAATGTCTGCGTCTTGGGCCAGGTGAACTGAAAAGCGGGGGCTTTCGCCGTGAATCTATACTGGCGGACACCGTTGAAGCGTTAATCGGCGGGATTTTCCTCGACAGCGATATTCAGAACGTTGAGCGCCTTATTCTCTCCTGGTACCAGAGTCGTCTGGATGAAATCAGCCCGGGTGACAAGCAAAAAGATCCGAAGACGCGCTTGCAGGAGTATCTGCAGGGGCGCCATCTGCCGCTGCCGTCTTACCTGGTGGTACAGGTTCGCGGTGAAGCGCACGATCAGGAATTTACTATCCACTGCCAGGTTAGCGGCCTGAGTGAACCGGTGGTTGGCACGGGTTCTAGCCGTCGCAAGGCGGAGCAGGCTGCCGCCGAACAGGCGCTGAAAAAGCTGGAGCTGGAATGAGCGAAGAAAAGAACTACTGCGGATTTATTGCCATCGTTGGTCGTCCAAACGTGGGCAAATCCACATTGCTGAACAAGCTGCTCGGGCAGAAGATCTCGATCACTTCCCGAAAAGCGCAGACGACGCGTCACCGCATCGTTGGTATTCATACTGAAGGTCCGTATCAGGCGATCTACGTCGATACCCCGGGCCTGCATATGGAAGAAAAACGCGCGATTAACCGTCTGATGAACAAAGCGGCAAGCAGCTCCATTGGCGACGTTGAGCTGGTTATTTTCGTCGTTGAAGGTACCCGCTGGACGCCGGACGACGAGATGGTGCTCAACAAGCTGCGCGACGGTAAAGCGCCGGTAATTCTGGCGGTCAACAAAGTCGATAACGTACAGGAAAAAGCCGATCTTCTGCCGCACCTGCAGTTCCTTGGCAGCCAGATGAACTTCCTTGATATCGTGCCGATTTCCGCGGAAACGGGGCTGAACGTTGATACCATCGCCGGTATCGTGCGTAAGCATCTGCCGGAAGCGATTCATCACTTCCCGGAAGATTACATCACCGACCGCTCTCAGCGCTTTATGGCTTCCGAGATCATTCGTGAAAAGCTGATGCGTTTCCTCGGCGCTGAACTGCCGTATTCCGTTACCGTGGAAATCGAACGTTTTGTAACCAACGAGCGCGGCGGCTACGATATCAACGGTCTGATTCTGGTTGAGCGTGAAGGGCAGAAGAAGATGGTAATTGGCAACAAAGGGGCCAAAATCAAAACTATCGGTATCGAAGCGCGTAAAGACATGCAGGATATGTTTGAAGCGCCGGTTCACCTCGAACTGTGGGTGAAAGTGAAGTCCGGCTGGGCTGATGACGAACGCGCGCTGCGCAGTCTCGGTTACGGCGACGATCTCTAAGTTTGGATACTCTATGGCTTTCGAGGTGCAGGACAAAACACAAAGTGTTTTGAACAGCGCTTGCGCTGGCTGCGAAGGAGCGAGGCCAGAGGCTGAGTCACGCGGCAAGACCGCGAGTCCCCGGGAGCTTACTTCAGTAAGTGACTGGTGTGAGTGGGCGCAGCCAACGCACCTGCGGCTTGAAAGACGACGAGTATGATGGAAGGCTGGCAACGCGCTTTCGTACTGCATAGCCGTCCCTGGAGCGAAACCAGCCTGATGCTGGACGTCTTCACGGAAGAGTCCGGTCGCGTGCGCCTTGTGGCTAAAGGCGCACGTTCCAAACGTTCTAACCTCAAAGGCGCGCTTCAGCCTTTTACTCCCTTACTGCTTCGCTTTGGCGGGCGCGGCGAAGTCAAAACGCTGCGCAGCGCGGAAGCCGTCTCGCTGGCGCTCCCTCTCAGCGGCATCACGCTCTACAGCGGCCTTTACGTCAACGAGCTTCTCTCTCGCGTGCTTGAGCACGAAACGCGCTTTTCCGAACTCTTCTTCGATTATTTGCACTGTATCCAGTCTCTGGCTGGCGCAAGCGGCTCGCCGGAACCGGCGCTACGGCGTTTTGAACTGGCGCTGCTGGGGCATCTGGGATATGGCGTGGATTTCCTGCACTGCGCCGGCAGCGGAGAAGCGGTTGACGACGCAATGACCTATCGCTACCGTGAAGAAAAAGGCTTTATCGCCAGCGTGGTTATTGATAACAACACCTTTACCGGGCACCATCTTAAGGCGCTGGCGAGCCGTGAATTTCCGGACAGCGATGCGCTGCGCGCGGCAAAGCGTTTCACCCGTATCGCCCTGAAGCCCTATCTGGGCGGGAAGCCGCTAAAAAGTCGCGAGCTTTTTCGTCAGTTTTTGCCCGCGCGGGCAGCGCGAGCCGATAAAACAAATAACGATTAACGAGGATTGTCATGGCTGAATTACTGTTGGGGGTCAATATTGACCACATTGCGACATTACGCAACGCTCGCGGTACCGCTTATCCGGATCCAGTACAGGCGGCCTTTATCGCCGAGCAGGCCGGCGCTGACGGTATTACCGTCCATCTGCGCGAAGATCGTCGCCATATTACCGATCGCGATGTCCGTATTTTGCGCCAGACGCTGGATACCCGCATGAACCTTGAGATGGCGGTGACGGAAGAGATGCTGAAGATTGCCTGTGAGACTCAGCCCCATTTTTGCTGCCTGGTACCGGAAAAACGTCAGGAAGTGACCACCGAAGGTGGACTGGACGTGGCGGGCCAGCTCGACAAAATGCGCGACGCCTGTAAACGCCTTGCCGATGCCGGTATCCTGGTTTCGCTGTTTATTGACGCGGACAACGCGCAAATTAAGGCGGCAGCGGACGTTGGCGCGCCTTATATCGAAATTCACACCGGATGCTACGCTGATGCGCAAACCGACGCTGAGCAGGCAAAAGAGCTGGAGCGTATTGCCAAAGCGGCGACCTATGCCGCCAGCCTGGGGCTGAAGGTTAATGCCGGTCACGGTTTGACCTACCATAACGTGAAGGCCATTGCCGCGCTGCCGGAAATGCACGAGCTGAACATCGGCCACGCGATTATTGGCCGTGCGGTGATGAGCGGCCTGAAAGAGGCGGTGGCGGAAATGAAGCGTTTGATGCAGGAAGCGCGCGCCTGATGGCCATTCTCGGACTGGGTACTGATATTGTAGAAATTGCCCGTATTGAAGCGGTAATTGCCCGCAGCGGCGATCGTCTGGCGCGTCGCGTCCTGAGCGATAGCGAGTGGGCGATATGGGAACAGCATCAGCAGCCGGTCCGTTTTCTGGCCAAGCGTTTCGCCGTTAAAGAAGCGGCGGCCAAGGCGCTTGGCACCGGCATCCGCAATGGTCTGGCGTTTAATCAGTTTGAGGTTTACAACGACGAGCTGGGTAAGCCAAAGCTGCGATTGTGGGGCGAAGCGAAGAGTCTGGCCGAGCGTATGGGCGTAAGCAGCATTCACGTGACGCTGGCCGACGAGCGTCACTATGCCTGCGCCACGGTGATTATCGAAAGCTAGAGTGTTACAGGCCGGAGAGGTCGGTTAACGCCACCATCCGGCAATATCACAGTTTGTCCGCGTGGTGCAGCAGGACAAACTTATCCCACAGCTGCTCTTCATTTTCGTTATGGGCCGGATCTTTCAGAATGGTATTTGGGATCGGACACACCTTCTGGCAGGTCGGCGTATCATAGTGGCCAACGCATTCGGTGCAGCGATCGCTGTTAATTTCATAAATGCTATCACCCATGGATATCGCCTCATTCGGGCACTCCGGCTCGCACATATCGCAGTTGATGCATTTTTTGGTGATTAACAGCGCCATCAGGAAATTCTCAGAAACAACACAAACAGGGCGGGCATTATACGCCCATTTTTCGCTCGGGCCAGCTCTTTTCCACCGCGGGGCGACCATCCGCAGCGGAGAAATTTTGCCCGGCCTGAGCCAATAAGAGAGAGTGTGCTTTTGACAGCGGGCAGGGCACTCGGGGTTACACCAGCTTTTTCACCAGCGCTTCGCTATGGCGAATCCGCTCCGGAGCGTGCTCAAGATCCTGCTGCACCAGCCCCATAAACAGTAGATCGGTCAACATCATTTGCGCGCTGGTGGAGGAGATCGCGGCGCTACGCGTGGCCTGCTCTTCCGCAATGGTGTACAGACACAGCGTCGCCTGCTGCTGAAGCGCGTTGGGGTTAAAGCCGGTGATCGCCAGGATCTGGCTTCCTACCCGCAGCGCTTCACCGGCCGCCATATTGATCTCACGTCGTTCACCGGAATAGGAGATGGCCAGCAGCAGATCGTCCGGAGACATCGCCTGTACCGTCGCCAGCAGGGCGTGCATATCCTGTTCTGATACCGCGTTAATGCCGATTTTCATCAGCTTCCAGCTAAAGTTTCTCGCCACCAGGCCCGACGCGCCGATGCCGGTAATGATGACCCGACGGGCGTGGCGCAACAGCGTGACGGCTTCCAGCAGCTTCTCTTCGGTGTTGACGTCCAGCGAGGCGTGCATGGCCGCGACGTTATCCTTAATCAGCTTTTCGCCAACCAGGCGTAGGGGATCGTCGCCGCGAATCTGGTTATGCACCGGTACGGATTGCGGAGTCGGCGCGCTTGCCAGGGCTTCGCTCAACGCCAGCTTTAACGCCGGGAAGCCTTTGAACCCCATCTTCTGCGCAAATTTCACTACGCTTGACTGGCTGACGCCGGCTTCGCCCGCCAGCTGCTGCGAGCTGAGGTGGCGGGTTTGATCCGGTTGAGCCAGAATGAAATCGGCCAGTTTTTTATCGCTTGCGGCCAACGTCGGATAGCGCTGGCGAATACGGGTCAAACAGTTCATAGCGGCTCCGGAGGACAGCTTCACCCTCGGCTGAAAGAATTTTGTATTCGATTATAAGAGGATTATCGCGAATTAAAAATTCTGTGCCTAAGATTTCTCGGCAAAGACGTTTTCTTAATACGGATTCAACAGCAGCGTATGTTTTCGCTATTGGCGACGTAAGACTGTTAAGCTATTGGTTATCATGCGATCGTTCAGGGGAGTGGGTTTTGAATAGCAGCACGCGGAGAGTGGTTTTCTTTGATCTGGATGGAACCTTGCATCAGCAGGATATGTTCGGTAGCTTTTTGCGCTATGCCCTGCGCCATCAGCCGCTGAACGCGCTGCTGCTGCTTCCTTTATTGCCGGTTATCGCGGCCGGACTGATGTTATACGGTCGCGCCGCGCGCTGGCCGATGAGCCTGCTGCTCTGGGCATCAACCTTCGGACGCAGCGAGCAGCAGCTTAAACGCCTGGAGGCCAATTTTGTTCGCTGGTTTCGCCAGCACGTCACGGCATTCCCGGTTGTTCAGGCGCGGCTTAAACATTATCTGACCAGCACGGACGCTGACGTCTGGCTGATCACCGGTTCGCCGCAGTCGCTGGTTGAACAGGTCTATTTTGATACCGCCTGGCTGCCGCGGGTGAATCTGATCGCCAGCCGAATGGAGCGACGCTACGGCGGCTGGGGGTTAACCCTGCGCTGTCTCGGTAATGAAAAAGTGACGCAGCTGGAACAAAAGATCGGCGCACCGCTGCGCTTGTATAGCGGCTACAGCGACAGCGAGCAGGACAACCCGCTGCTCTCTTTTTGCCAGCACCGCTGGCGGGTGACGCCGCAGGGCGATCTTCAGCAGTTAGAATAGTGTGTAATACATAGCGCCCATGTATAATGCGCCCCGCTTTTCTGCAGGAGTGCCCGCTTTGTCTGACCATGAATTAAATGATGAATACTGGATGCGTCACGCCCTGACGCTGGCCAAACGCGCCTGGGAAGAGGGCGAGGTGCCGGTCGGCGCCGTGCTGGTGCATAATCATCAGGTCATCGGCGAGGGCTGGAACCGGCCCATCGGCCGCCACGATCCCACCGCGCACGCCGAGATTATGGCGCTGCGTCAGGGCGGGCTGGTGTTGCAAAACTATCGCCTGATTGACGCAACGCTGTACGTTACTCTCGAACCCTGCGTGATGTGCGCCGGCGCAATGGTGCACAGCCGTATTTCCCGGCTGGTGTTTGGCGCCAGGGATGCGAAAACCGGCGCCGCCGGGTCGCTGATTGATGTGCTGCATCATCCGGGCATGAACCATCGGGTAGAAATAGCGGAAGGTGTTATGGCGGAGGCCTGTTCCGGCATGCTGAGCGATTTCTTCCGCTGGCGGCGGGAAGAGAAAAAAGCGCTAAAGCGAGCTGGCCAACAGGCGCAAGATTAATGCCCCATTCCGGGGATTTTTAATTTTGCGTTATCGACCAGCGTTTCGGCGCGAAAGTTAAAAAAGGACCTGGTGTACTGCTCTTCTTTATCCAGCTCATCCGGCATGACCGCCGGATAGTGTTCGCCTAAGGCCGCCATCTGCGCGTCTTTTTTCTCTTTTTCAGAGAGATAGCCCACGAGGCTGATATGATATTTGCGGATATTTTCGACGTAAGCGTAGGCTTCGTGCCCGCGTGCAAATCCGTACTTCAGTCGGCTGTAGTAGTTTTTCTGGCTTAGCAGCGGCAGACGCTGCTTCACATCCGCCCAGCTATTCGGGTTGCCTTTCTGCTTTTTGGTCAGCGCCATCGCGTCAAGCATGTGCGCGTAGCCCATATTATAAGCCGCCAGCGCAAACCAGATGCGTTCGTCCTGTGGGACCGACTCCGGCACTTTATTCATCATGTCCTGTAAATAACGCATGCCGCCGTCGAGGCTTTGCTCGGCGTCGGTGCGATCGGTCAGGCCCAGGCTTTGTGCCGTATTGCGGGTCAACATCATTATCCCGCGAACGCCCGTCGGAGAGGTAGCCTGCGGATCCCAGTGCGATTCCTGCCATGAGATAGCCGCCAGCAGCCGCCAGTCTATCTGTCGGGCGTATTTTTCAAACATCGGCTGCAGGTCAGGTAGAACGCTCTCCACGGCGCGCAGGAAGGTGCGGGTGTCAACGTAGTCAAAATCGTTGCCGTGGCCGAGGTATTTCTCCTCCAGCCTCGCCAGGGTGCCATCTTCGTTAATGTTATTGAAGAAATCGAGCATTGCCGCCGGCAGGGAATTATCCTCACCTTTTTCGCTAAACCAGGTGACCGGCTGTTCGTCGCTGATATCGAGGGCGACGGCCAGCTCCGGGTGGACGCGCTGGAACAGACTGACGGCGACCGAATCAGCGACGGTATAGTCGAGTTTGCCATCGATAACCGCCTGCATCAGCGCCGTCGTGCCGCGCTTATCGTCCACGTGCCACTCAAGGTCGGGATATTTTTGCTTTTTCAATGCCTGGAGATCGTTAATCGCCACGTGCCCGGGAGCGATGGCCAGCTGCGCGGCGGTGATGTTTGCCAGGGTGCGCGGACGCAGGTTGCCTTTGCGATACACCAGCTGTTGCGAAACGGAATAGTAGGTCGGCCCGACCTGATAGTTTTTCACCCGCTCGGAGTTGTAGACCAGCCCGGCTGCCAGCATGTCGGCTTTGCCTTCATCGAGGTCGTCGAATAGCTGGCTGATATTCTGCCTGACGGTGACTTTGAGCTCGACGCCGAGGTAGTCGGCAAACTGCTGCGCCAGCTCATAATCAAAACCGTAGGTCTTGTCATTGATAGTCGCGAAGGTCATCGGCGAATTAATGGTGCTGATTCGCAGTTCTCCGCGCGCCATGATCCCCGCCACGCGGTTTTCTGGTTTTCCCATCCACGGGAGAGACGGCCACAGGGCAGCCGCCAGCAGGAGGGTCACAATGCCGATGAGCAGATAATTAATCTTTAGTTTTTTCAGATAGTTAATCTTCTGCAGCTTCGCGTTCCTCAGCAGATTATGACCAGAAAAAGTAAAAGGTTGTCCTGGAATGAGCGGCATTTTGCTTAAGAATGCGCCAGTTGGCAACTTATTCGCGAGATGAGTCACATTAATTGATAAACCCCGGCAATCATTTTATTTCTACGCAAACGGTTTCGTCGGGGCGCAGGATTCACTATAATGGCGCCCGTTTCCCCCCTGGCTCACCATGAAAGCTTCGAAGACGAGAGACTTATGATGGAAATTTTGCGTGGTTCACCTGCACTGTCGGCATTCCGTATCAATAAACTGCTGGCACGTTTCCAGGCGGCCAACCTTCCGGTCAGCACCCTTTATGCCGAGTACGTTCATTTTGCCGACCTCAGCGCCCCGCTCAGCGGCGACGATCGCGAGAGCCTGGCAAGATTGCTCAAGTATGGCCCGAACTTAAGCAGCCATACCCCGACCGGCAAGCTACTGCTCGTTACCCCCCGTCCCGGCACCATCTCTCCCTGGTCTTCTAAAGCTACCGACATTGCCCATAACTGCGGCCTGTCACAGGTTTTGCGCCTGGAGCGCGGCGTGGCGTATTACGTCGAAGCGAGCAGCCTGAATGACGAACAGTGGTCGCAGGTGGCGGCCGAACTGCATGACCGCATGATGGAAAGCGTCTTTGGTGCGCTGGAAGAGGGTGAAAAACTCTTCGCCCACCATCAGCCAACCCCGGTCACCAGCGTTGATCTGCTGGGCCTGGGCCGTCAGGCGCTGATTGACGCCAACCTCCGTCTGGGGCTGGCGCTGGCGGATGATGAAATCGACTATCTGCAGGATGCTTTCCAGAAGCTGGGGCGCAACCCGAACGATATCGAACTCTATATGTTCGCGCAGGCTAACTCCGAGCACTGCCGACACAAGATTTTTAACGCCGACTGGGTCATTGATGGCGAAAAGCAGCCGAAGTCGCTGTTTAAAATGATCAAAAACACCTTCGAGAAAACCCCGGACTACGTGCTGTCTGCTTATAAAGACAACGCCGCGGTAATGGAAGGTTCAGCCGTGGGGCGCTACTTCGCCGACCACGAAACCGGCCGCTACGACTTCCACCAGGAAGACGCGCATATTCTGATGAAGGTCGAAACCCATAACCACCCGACGGCGATCTCTCCGTGGCCGGGCGCGGCGACCGGTTCCGGCGGCGAAATTCGCGATGAAGGCGCCACCGGGCGCGGCGCGAAGCCGAAAGCGGGTCTGGTGGGCTTCTCGGTTTCCAACCTGCGTATTCCGGGGTTTGAGCAGCCGTGGGAAGAGGATTTCGGTAAGCCGGAGCGTATCGTCACCGCGCTGGATATCATGACCGAAGGCCCGCTGGGCGGCGCGGCGTTTAACAACGAATTTGGTCGTCCGGCGCTCAACGGTTACTTCCGTACCTATGAAGAGAAAGTGAGCAGCCACAACGGCGAAGAGCTGCGCGGCTATCACAAGCCCATTATGCTGGCGGGCGGTATCGGCAACATTCGCGGCGAACACGTGCAGAAGGGCGAGATCGTCGTCGGCGCGAAGCTGATTGTTCTCGGCGGTCCGGCGATGAACATCGGTCTTGGCGGCGGCGCGGCCTCTTCAATGGCTTCCGGCCAGTCCGATGCCGATCTCGATTTCGCCTCCGTACAGCGCGACAACCCGGAAATGGAACGTCGTTGCCAGGAAGTTATCGACCGCTGCTGGCAGCTGGGCGACGCCAACCCGATTCTGTTTATCCACGACGTCGGCGCCGGCGGTCTGTCGAACGCGATGCCTGAACTGGTCAGCGACGGCGGACGCGGCGGTAAATTCCAGCTGCGCGATATCCTCAGCGATGAGCCGGGCATGAGCCCGCTGGAGATCTGGTGTAACGAATCGCAGGAACGTTATGTGCTGGCGGTCGCGCCGGAGCAGCTGCCGCTGTTTGATGAGCTGTGCCGCCGCGAACGCGCGCCGTATGCTGTGATTGGCGAAGCGACCGAAGCGCTGCATCTGAGCCTCGACGATACTCACTTTGACGATCGCCCGATCGACCTGCCGCTTGACGTGCTGCTGGGCAAAACGCCGAAAATGACCCGCGACGTGCAGACGCTCAAAGCCCAGGGCCAGAGTCTGGAACGCCAGGGAATCACTATTGCCGATGCGGTGAATCGCGTGCTGCACCTGCCGACCGTGGCGGAGAAAACCTTCCTCGTCACCATCGGCGACCGTACCGTCACCGGTATGGTGGCGCGCGATCAGATGGTGGGTCCGTGGCAGATCCCGGTGGCTAACTGCGCGGTGACCACCGCCAGTCTCGACAGCTACTATGGCGAAGCCATGTCTATTGGCGAGCGCGCGCCGGTGGCGCTGCTGGACTTTGCCGCTTCCGCCCGTCTGGCGGTCGGCGAGGCGCTGACCAACATCGCGGCGACGCAGATTGGCGCGCTCAATCGCGTGAAGCTGTCGGCAAACTGGATGGCCGCAGCCGGTCACCCGGGCGAAGACGCCGGTTTATATGAAGCGGTAAAAGCGGTTGGCGAAGAGCTCTGTCCGGCCCTGGGACTGACCATTCCGGTGGGTAAAGACTCCATGTCGATGAAAACCCGCTGGCAGGAAGGCGCTGAACAGCGCGAGATGACCTCTCCGCTGTCGCTGGTGATTTCCGCCTTTGCTCGCGTGGAAGACGTACGCCGTACCGTCACCCCACAGCTCGCGACCGAAGACAATGCCCTGCTGCTGATTGATTTAGGCAAGGGGAACAATGCGCTGGGCGCGACCGCGCTGGCGCAGGTTTATCGTCAGCTTGGCGATGTGACCGCCGACGTGCGCGATGTCGCGCAGCTGAAAGGCTTCTGGGACGCAATGCAGGCGCTGGTGGCCGAAGGTAAGCTGCTGGCGTGGCACGACCGGTCTGACGGTGGCCTGCTGGTCACGCTGGCCGAGATGGCCTTTACCGGCCACTGCGGCGTCAAGGTTGATATCGCCGCGCTCGGCGAGGATCGTCTGGCCGCGCTGTTTAACGAGGAGCTTGGCGGGGTGATTCAGGTTCGTGCCGCCGACCGCCAGGCGGTGGAAGCGCTGCTGGCCGCTCATGGTCTGGCGGATTGCGTTCACTATCTTGGCCAGGCCACGACGGGCGATCGCTTTGTCATCGAGGCCGACGGTCATCCGGTATTCAGCGAAAGCCGCACAACGCTGCGCATGTGGTGGGCAGAAACCACCTGGCAAATGCAGCGTCTGCGCGATAACCCGGAGTGCGCCGACCAGGAGCACGAGGCGAAAGCCAACGATGCCGATCCGGGCCTTAACGTGAAGCTCTCCTTCGATATCAATGAGGATATCGCTGCGCCTTATATTGCCACCGGCGCGCGTCCGAAGGTTGCGGTGCTGCGCGAGCAGGGCGTGAACTCCCATGTAGAAATGGCCGCGGCGTTCCATCGCGCGGGCTTTGATGCCATCGACGTGCACATGAGCGACCTGCTGGCGGGGCGTACCGGTCTTGCTGACTTCCAGGCGCTGGTGGCCTGCGGCGGCTTCTCCTACGGTGACGTTTTAGGCGCGGGTGAGGGCTGGGCGAAATCGATCCTGTTCAATGAGCGGGTTCGCGACGAATTTGCCACCTTCTTCCATCGTCCGCAAACCCTGGCGCTGGGCGTGTGCAACGGCTGCCAGATGATGTCTAACCTGCGCGAGCTGATCCCGGGCAGCGAGCTGTGGCCGCGCTTTGTGCGTAACCAGTCCGACCGCTTTGAAGCGCGCTTCAGCCTGGTTGAAGTGACCCAGAGCCCGTCGCTGCTGCTGCAGGGGATGGTGGGGTCAATGATGCCGATTGCCGTATCTCACGGTGAAGGACAGGTGGAAGTCCGCGATGGCGCGCATCTGGCGCAGCTGGAAAGCAAAGGCCTGGTGGCGCTGCGCTTTGTCGACAACGTCGGCAAGGTGACGGAAAACTATCCGGCTAACCCGAACGGTTCGCCGAACGGTATCACCGCGGTGACCAGCGAAAGCGGGCGCGCGACCATCATGATGCCGCACCCGGAACGCGTGTTCCGTACCGTGTCGAACTCCTGGCATCCGGAAAACTGGGGCGAAGACAGCCCGTGGATGCGTATTTTCCGCAACGCGCGTAAACAGCTGGGCTAAAACCGCTCACAAATCGCATTAAGCCTCCTGCCCGCGCAGGAGGCTTTTTTATTGGTGAGGCGTATCGAGAGCAGGTGTCGGGGATCGCCGACAAACGCGCTATAGCGGTGTCGTCAAAAGGTGACACTTAACATATTGATTTATAATGGCATTGCTAAACCATTCATCCGGTGTTGCTAATCAGCGACACTTTGCGCATAAACCGACCATCATCATTCATGTCCATGAATAGTAAAAAGGTATTATATTTCATTGTGTTAATAAAATGTTTTGAGATGTGGCATAGTTCGTGCATAATTATAACCAGTGGCTCATTCACCTTCTTATGTCAGCCCCTTCGGGACGCGCTACATAAACTTCGAATGACGCACAAACAGGTGCCTGCCGTCCAACTCCTGATAACAGCTCTGCTTTATCAGTCATCGGGCGAAACGTCGAGTAAGGCACCGCCTCATTTCTTAATAAAGCCAGGCTCCTGTAGCCTGGCTTTATTATTTCCGGCGTAGATGTTTATTGCGTCCTCGGTTAGCATCGTCATGAGCTAATGATTGAGACCCTATCCGTGAAGCGACTCTCCCTTTTCCCCCGTTCGCTGCGCCAGCTGGTCACGCTATCCTTCGTGCTGATCCTGCTGCCGCTGCTGGTGCTGGCATGGCAGGCGTGGCAAAGCCTCAACGCGCTGAGCGCGCAGGCGGCGCATATCAACCGTACTACCCTTATCGACGCCCGCCGCAGCGAAGCGATGATTAACGCATCGCTGGAGATGGAACGTAGCTACCGTCAGTACTGCGTGCTGGACGATCCGACGCTGGCGCGGGTCTACCAGAATCAGCGCCAACGCTACAGCGAAATGCTTGATGCTCACGCGGGCGTCCTGCCCGATGAGAAAATCTGGCAGGCGCTGCGTCAGGATCTCGACGATCTGGCCGAGCTACAGTGTAAAAATAGCGGTCCGGCGGCGAAGTCAGCCGCCAGCCTGGAAGCGTTTGCCTCGGCCAATAGCGACATGGTGCAGGCAACCCGAACGGTGGTCTATTCGCGCGGGCAGCAGCTGCAGCAGGAAATCGCCGAGCGCGGGCAGTTCTTCGGCTGGCAGGCGCTGGTGCTGTTCCTGCTCAGCCTGGCGCTGGTGCTGCTGTTCACCCGCATGATTATCGGCCCGGTGAAGGGCATTGAGAGAATGATCAACCGACTGGGGGAGGGGAAGTCGCTGGACGACGCCGCGCTGTTTACCGGTCCGCGCGAGCTGCGCTCCGTCGGTAAACGCATTATCTGGCTGAGCGAACGCCTTGCCTGGCTGGAATCCCAGCGTCATCAGTTCCTGCGCCATCTTTCCCATGAGCTGAAAACGCCGCTGGCCAGCATGCGCGAAGGGACGGAACTGCTTGCCGACCGGGTGGCCGGGCCGCTGACGCCCGAGCAGCAGGAGATCGTTGAAATTCTCGATAACAGCAGCCGCAACCTGCAAAAGCTGATCGAGCAGCTGCTGGATTACAACCGTAAACAGGCCGATGGCCCGATTGCGCGCGAGACGGTAAACCTGGCCGAACTGGTGGAAAATGTGGTTTCTGCCCATAGCCTGCCGGCAAGAGCTAAAATGATGCATACCGAACTGTTGCTCAGCGAGCGTTTATGCGAAGCGGAGCCCGCTCTGCTGGTGAGCGTCCTGGATAATCTCTACTCCAATGCGGTGCACTATGGTGCTGAATCCGGTAACATTCGCATTCATAGCTATCGGCACGGCGAGCAGGTGCGCATTGACGTCATTAACGACGGCGAGCCGATCCCGCCCGCAGAGAGAAACATGATTTTTGAGCCTTTTTATCAGGGAAGCCACCAGCGTAAAGGGGCGGTAAAAGGCAGCGGTCTGGGGCTGAGCATTGCCCGCGACTGCGTACGGCAAATGCAGGGCGAGCTGAGCCTGGTTGATGATAAATCAGGGCTAATCTGTTTTCGTATCACGCTCCCCGTCGCCGAGTCTGGACAAAATAACGTATAACTATCGGGTGAATATGTCCCACTTCTTCGCACTTGTCCGTCCCCTCAGGGGATGGCTGCTGTCAGGCATGTCCTGCCTGGCGCTGGCGGGATGTTCCGCCTCTACATCACCACACGCCGCGGATGGCAAAACGCTCTCCGCGCTGCCGCAGCATCAGGTCGCCGATTTTCTTTCGGTGGAGTGCGCCGATATCTGGAGCCTGCAAAGCGAGGCCAGTGATAAAAACCCGCTTTACTGGCTGCGGGGAATTGACTGCGCGGATCGCCTTGCTCCGGTACAGGCGCGGGCTGAAGCCCGGCAGCACGATGCCAACAGCTGGCAGGATGCCTTTAAACGCGGCATTTTACTGGCCGATGCCAAAATTACGCCCAACGAACGTCGCGATCTGGTGGCCAGTCTGGATGCCTTCAGCCCGCAAATCGCCGCCCAGGTTCGCCCGCTTTATCAGCTCTGGCGCGATGCCCAGGGCCGGCAGCTTCAGCTGATTGAGGAGCGCTCCCGCTACGCCAAATTGCAGCAGTCAAGCGATGCGGAGCTGGAGACGCTGCGTCAGCAGGAAATTGAACTTCGCAGTCAGCTCGAACTGACGACCCGCAAGCTGGAGAATCTCACCGACATCGAGCGCCAGCTCTCCAGCCGTAAACCCGGCGGGAACTTCAGCCCGGACGCCGGGCACGGCGGCGAGAAGGTCCCGGAGGTGATTCATGACGATCCGTAAACCCGCCCGCCTGCTGCTGGTGGACGACGATCCGGGGCTGCTGAAGCTGCTGGGCATGCGTCTTGTCAGCGAAGGATACAGCGTACTGACCGCCGAGAGCGGGCCAGAGGCCCTGCGCACCCTGAGCCGTGACAAAGTCGACCTGGTAGTCAGCGACCTGCGGATGGACGAGATGGACGGCCTCCAGCTGTTCAGCGAAATCCAGAAGGTTCAGCCGGGAATGCCGGTGATCATTCTCACCGCGCACGGTTCCATTCCGGACGCCGTTGCCGCGACCCAGCAGGGCGTATTTAGCTTTCTCACCAAGCCGGTGGATAAAGACGCTCTGTATAAAGCGATTGATGACGCGCTGGAGCAGAGCGCGCCCACCACCGATGAGCGCTGGCGCCAGGCGATTGTGACCCGCAGCCCGCTGATGGAGCGTCTGCTGGAGCAGGCAGGGATGGTGGCGCAGTCGGACGTCAGCGTACTGATTAACGGCCAGAGCGGTACCGGCAAGGAGATTGTCGCCCAGGCAATTCATAACGCCAGCCCGCGCCGCGATAAACCTTTTGTCGCCATTAACTGCGGCGCGCTTCCCGAGCAGCTGCTGGAGTCAGAGCTGTTTGGCCACGCCCGCGGCGCTTTTACCGGCGCGGTCAGCAATCGCGAGGGGCTATTCCAGGCCGCAGAAGGCGGGACCCTGTTTCTTGATGAAATCGGCGATATGCCGGTGGCGCTGCAGGTTAAACTGCTGCGCGTCCTGCAGGAGCGTAAAGTGCGCCCGCTGGGCAGCAACCGCGATATCGACATTGATGTGCGGATTATTTCTGCGACCCATCGCGACCTGCCGAAGGCCATGGCGCGCGGCGAGTTTCGCGAAGATCTGTTTTATCGTCTCAACGTGGTGAATCTGAAAATCCCGCCGCTGGCCGAGCGTACGGAAGATATTCCGCTGCTGGCGAACCATCTGCTGCGCCAGTCCGCCGATCGCCACAAACCCTTTGTTCGCGCGTTCTCCACCGATGCGATGAAGCGGCTGATGGCCGCAAAATGGCCGGGCAACGTGCGCCAGCTGGTGAACGTGATTGAGCAGTGCGTGGCGCTAACCTCTTCGCCGGTCATTAGCGACGCCCTGGTGGAGCAGGCGCTGGAAGGGGAAAACACCGCGCTGCCGACCTTTGTTGAGGCGCGGAATCAGTTTGAGCTCAATTACCTGCGCAAGCTGCTGCAAATCACTAAAGGCAACGTCACGCATGCGGCGCGGATGGCGGGGCGCAACCGCACCGAATTTTATAAGCTGCTGTCGCGCCACGAGCTCGACGCTAACGACTTTAAAGAGTAGCTCCGCGTGATGACGCAAGTTATGATACGGTTAGCAACCGGTTACGCGACTAAAACAGGAACACCATGAAAAAGATTGATGCGATTATTAAACCCTTCAAACTGGATGACGTGCGTGAAGCGCTGGCCGAAGTCGGCATCACCGGGATGACGGTAACGGAAGTGAAAGGTTTTGGCCGCCAGAAGGGGCATACCGAGCTGTATCGCGGCGCGGAGTATATGGTCGATTTTCTGCCGAAAGTGAAAATCGAAATCGTTGTCACCGATGATATCGTCGATACCTGCGTGGATACCATTATCCGTACGGCGCAGACCGGCAAAATCGGCGACGGTAAGATCTTTGTTTTCGATGTCGCGCGCGTGATTCGTATCCGCACCGGCGAAGAAGACGACGCGGCGATTTAAGCTGACAAACCGAATGGCGGCCCGATAATTTCCGGGCCGCCTGCATCCATCGCTCTGTTTACAGCACCTTGTGCGGGCCGAAGCACTCGTAATGAATGTTGCCGCTGCTCACGCCCAGATCTACCAGCTGCTTCGCGGCAAACTGCATAAACGCCACCGGGCCGCAGAGATAGAACTGCATCTGCGGGTCGCCGATCTTGTCGGCCAGGGCCGCTAAATCCATCAAACCTTCGCTGTCAAACGCGCCGGCGTCACGGTCCGTTTCGCTCGGGCTGCGGTACCAGACGTGAGAAGTAAACTTCGGCAGGGTTTCACCCAGCGCTTTCACTTCCTCCGCGAAGGCGTGCACGTCGCCATTCTCTGCCGCGTGGAACCAGTTCACCTGCGCCGGATGCTGTGCTTTTGCCAGCGTGTCCAGCATCGCCAGCATCGGCGTCTGACCGACGCCGCCGGAGAGCAGCGTGACCGGCGTTTCCGGCGCCACGTTGAGGAAAAAATCGCCGGCCGGCGCGGCCAGGTAAATCACGTCGCCTTCTTTCGCAGAATCATGCAGCCAGTTTGAAACCTGGCCGCCGTTTTCACGCTTAACCGCAATGCGATAGCCTTTGCCGTCGGGTTTGCGGGTCAAAGAGTACTGACGAATTTCCTGATGCGGAAAGCCTTCCGGCTTCAGCCAGACCGCCAGGTACTGGCCCGGATGGTATTCAGCGACCGCGCCGCCGTCGACCGGCTCAAACTCAAAGCTGGTAATCAGCGCGCTGCGCGGCGTTTTTCTGACGATGCGGAACGCGCGTGTGCCTTCCCAGCCGCCGGTTTTACTGGCGCTTTCGCTGTAGATTTGCGCTTCACGATTAATAAAGACGTTGGCCAGCACGCCGTAGGCCTTGCCCCAGGCATCCAGCACTTCCTGACCCGGGCTGAACATCTCGTCAAGGGTGGCCAGCAGGTGGGTGCCGACAATATTGTACTGCTCGGGCTGGATCTGGAAGCTGGTGTGCTTCTGGGCGATTTTTTCCACCGCCGGCAGCAGGGCGGGCAGGTTCTCAAGATTGCTGGCATAGGCGGCAATGGCGTTGAACAGCGCCTCGCGCTGGTCGCCGTTGCGCTGATTACTCATATTAAAGATTTCTTTGAGTTCGGGATTATGAGCAAACATGCGGTCGTAAAAATGGGCGGTCAGTTTCGGACCGGTTTCAACCAGCAGAGGGATGGTGGCTTTCACCGTAGCGATGGTTTGCGCGTCGAGCATAGCAGCTTCCTTTATAGGTTATCTTAATGATGCATTTAAAATGCATTTTATAAAAATAACCCTGCTTTGTAAATGGTTCTTTAACACTTTGCCGTAAGGCAGTTACAACATGAATTATTTGCATCACAAACCTGAAAAGAAATCCGTTGATAATCGAAGGTGCTTTATTGCTCAAAGCCTTGTGTAACGCGGAGCCAATCGTTTGCGTAAAATCCTTTGTCAAGACCTGTTATCGCAGAATGATTCAGTTATACTGTGGGCCGTTGTCCAGGTGGACCGCCTTTTTAGGCCGAAATTTTATTGTTAGCTGAGTCAGGAGATGCGGATGTTAAAGCGTGAAATGAACATTGCCGATTATGATGCCGAACTGTGGCAGGCTATGGAGCAAGAAAAAGTACGTCAGGAAGAGCACATCGAACTGATCGCCTCCGAAAACTACACCAGCCCGCGCGTTATGCAGGCGCAGGGCTCTCAGCTGACCAACAAATACGCTGAAGGATATCCGGGCAAGCGCTACTACGGCGGCTGTGAATACGTCGATATCGTAGAGCAGCTGGCTATCGATCGCGCCAAAGAGCTGTTCGGCGCTGACTACGCTAACGTGCAGCCGCACTCCGGCTCCCAGGCTAACTTCGCGGTCTATACTGCACTGCTGCAGCCGGGCGATACCGTTCTGGGTATGAACCTGGCGCAGGGTGGTCACCTGACTCACGGCTCCCCGGTTAACTTCTCCGGCAAACTGTACAACATCATTCCTTACGGCATCGATGAGTCCGGTAAAATTGACTATGAAGACATGGCTAAGCAGGCTCAGGAACATAAACCGAAGATGATTATCGGTGGTTTCTCCGCTTATTCCGGCGTGGTTGACTGGGCAAAAATGCGCGAAATCGCTGACAGCATCGGCGCATACCTGTTCGTCGACATGGCCCACGTTGCCGGTCTGATCGCCGCTGGCGTTTACCCGAACCCGGTTCCGCATGCTCACGTCGTGACCACCACTACCCACAAAACCCTGGCCGGTCCGCGCGGCGGCCTGATCCTGGCGAAAGGCGGCAGCGAAGAGCTGTACAAAAAACTGAACTCTGCCGTATTCCCGAGCGCCCAGGGCGGCCCGCTGATGCACGTTATCGCGGCGAAAGCCGTTGCGCTGAAAGAAGCGATGGAGCCGGAGTTCAAAGTTTACCAGCAGCAGGTAGCGAAAAACGCGAAGGCAATGGTAGAAGTGTTCCTGAACCGCGGCTACAAAGTGGTTTCCGGCGGCACTGAAAACCACCTGTTCCTGCTGGATCTGGTCGATAAAAACCTGACCGGTAAAGAAGCGGACGCTGCGCTGGGCCGTGCTAACATCACCGTCAACAAAAACAGCGTGCCGAACGATCCGAAGAGCCCGTTTGTGACCTCCGGCATCCGTATCGGTTCTCCGGCAGTCACCCGTCGCGGCTTTAAAGAAGCGGAAGTGAAAGAGCTGGCCGGCTGGATGTGCGACGTGCTGGACAACATCAATGACGAAGCGGTCATTGAGCGCGTGAAGGGTAAAGTGCTGGATATCTGCGCACGCTTCCCGGTTTATGCGTAAGCGTTAGCGTTGACATAAAAAAGGCCGCTGATGCGGCCTTTTTTGCGTCTGTTGATTAGCGGCGGTCGAGCGAAATCGCTCCGGGACCGGTTATCGCCAGCAGCAGGAAGGCGCCGGCAATACTGATGTTTTTCCAGAAGTTAATCATGTTCGGCAGAACCGCATCGCCGGTCATATCCCAGTAGTGATGGCCAATCACCGCGGTACCGAGGGTATAAAAAATAAAGATCACCGCCAGCGGGCGGGTGAAAAAGCCCAGCACAATTAAAATGGCCGCCGGCACTTCCATAATAATGGCAATGATGGCCGCAAGCGTTGGCATCGGCGCGCCGGAGGAGGCCATGTACTGCACCGTGCCGCTAAAGCCGAGCAGCTTGGGATAGCCGAAAAGAATAAACAGCACCACCACCGCGATACGCGCAATCAGCAGCAGCAGAGAGCGGGAGGAGCCAAAGTCAAAATAGCGTAGAGTGTTCATAATCAGCTCGTTATGAGAGACGTGTGATTTAAACGTAATACACAAATTTGCGCTCCGCCACGTCCTCTGACGATTAACGCAGCGTTTGCAGCTGTTCCTCCACGTACAGATAACCGATCCCCATCAGCTGCTGGGCGCGGGTCAGTTTGCCAAAGCCGATTTGAGTGGCGTGCGCTCGCGGCGTATCGCCGTGGTCAAAGGGATTAAAGCCGGTTTGTTTAACGATACTTTCCAGCCATTGTTCGCCAAAGGCGCAGCTGCGTCCGTATAGCCAGATCTGATTAATATTCAAAATATTTAAGAAATTATAAAGGCTTAAGCCAATGGCGTTGGCCGCGCTATCAACCCATGCGCGAATATGCACGTCTCCCTGTTCCCAGGCTTCAATGAGCGATGCCGTGGTTAATTGCTCGGGAGAGCGCTGCGCTTCCGGCTGCGTTTTGAGCCACATCCGCGCCTGCTTTTTCAACGCGCTGAGGGACGCTACGGTTTCGAGGCAACCGTATCTCCCGCAGTCGCAGGCCTTGCCGTCAGGATTCACAATCGTGTGTCCTATCTGCCCGCTGCCGTAGAGGCTTCCTCGATAAATCTGATCGTTAATCACAAATGACGAGCCGATACCGTAATCGACGTTAATCACGCAAAAATCCGGCTGTATACCCTGATGCTGCCACTTCTCCGCCAGCGCCAGCATCACGCAGTCATTATCCACCCGCACCTGCACGCCGAGCTGTTCCTCCAGCAGATACTTTATTTCAATCGGCGTTTTCCAGCGCGCCTGGGGCATGGTTTGTGACACCCCGGTTACCGGATCAACCTGCCCATGAACGCCAAGCGCGAGATTGATGCTGTGCTGCGGGTAGCGGCGGTGTATACCTCGCCAGCATTCCACGATGGCCTCCAGAAGGGCCTGCGGCGTGGGGGCATCGATGGGCAAATGCTGGTGGCCGTCAACCGCCAGCAGTCGGGCATCGGCAAGCTGATACTCAATGCTGGTCGGCGTGATGTTCATGCATAGCGTCCAGGCACCGTGTTCGGGGATCTGGTAGCTTCCGCTGTTTACGCCGCGCTTGCTCATTTTTTCCGTGGAATGGCCGATCAATCCCTCGCTAAGCAGTTCGGCAAGAATGTTGCTCACAGCCGGAATAGAGAGCCCGGTGAGCTGGGAAAGCTGGGATTTACTGAGCTGTTTCTCCCGCCAGAGGTGGGAGAGAAAAATAGATTTGTTGGCCTGCCTGACCCGGGCGTTATTCAAACCGGTGCGCTGCATACACTTAACTCCCTTAACTATATTGCGTGAGCGTTGCGCATTTTAGCAGCTAAATGGCGATATAAACTCCTCTCATAGCAAGTTTTACTTTATTTCGTTTAGTGGAGGCGTCATGTACGGTTCGGTTAAGGTCTGGCAGGAAACAATTACATTACCTACGTGGACGACGGGGGCGGAGGATCCGAACCCCATGTTTCTGGAAAAGCGCGTTTATCAGGGTTCCTCCGGCAACGTCTATCCCTACGGCGTGATAGATACCCTGACCGGCGAGCGTGAAATGCGCGATTATCAGGCAGTATGGATGGAGAATGATTTCATTCGTATCATGCTGCTGCCGGAGCTCGGCGGACGTATTCACCGGGCGTATGACAAAGTCAAACAGCGCGATTTCGTCTATTACAATGAAGTCGTTAAGCCCGCCCTGGTAGGGCTACTGGGGCCCTGGATCTCCGGCGGTATCGAGTTCAACTGGCCGCAGCATCACCGCCCGACGACCTTTATGCCGGTCGATTTTTCGATCCAGCGCGGGGAAAACGGCGTGCAAACCGTATGGATGGGGGAAGCGGAGCCCATGCGCGGTTTGCAGGTCATGACCGGGTTTACTCTCTATCCTGACCGCGCGCTGATTGAAATTACCGGTAAGGTTTTTAATGGTAACGCAACGCCGCGTCATTTCCTGTGGTGGGCCAACCCGGCGGTCAAAGGCGGCGATGCTCACCAGAGCGTGTTTCCACCCGACGTCACCGCCGTATTCGATCACGGCAAGCGCGATGTTTCCGCTTTTCCCATCGCCACCGGCACCTACTACAAAGTGGACTATTCTGCGGGCGTCGATATCTCCCGTTATAAAAACGTTCCGGTACCCACCTCGTATATGGCGGAGAAATCGGACTACGACTTTGTCGGCGCTTATCACCACGACGAGCGCGGTGGGCTGCTGCATGTTGCCGACCATCACGTCTCGCCGGGCAAAAAACAGTGGAGCTGGGGCTATGGCGACTTTGGCCAGGCGTGGGACCGCAATCTGACCGACGAAAATGGCCCCTATATCGAGCTGATGACCGGCGTCTACACCGATAACCAGCCTGACTTTACCTGGCTTGCGCCTTATGAAGAGAAGGTGTTTGTGCAAAACTTCCTTCCCTACAGCGAGCTGGGGATGGTGCAAAATGCCAATACGCAGCTGGCGCTGAAGCTGGTTCGTGAGACGGAGCAGCTGCAGCTCGGCGTTTACGCCATTGCGCCGCTGGAAAATATTGTTGTTGAACTCAGCGCGGAAAAGCAGCCGCTGTATGAAACTCAGCTTACGCTGAAGCCCGGCGAGAGCTGGCAGCATACGCTGCCGGAAAATGACGCCCGGCGCTTAACCATTAGGGTGAAAACCGCAGACAACCAGCCGCTGCTGGATTATCAGGAACATATTACTCAGCAGACGCCCCTGCCCGAACCTGCCTGCGCGCCGGCGATGCCGGAAGAGATTCACAACGGCGATGAGCTCTATTTTATCGGCCAGCATCTTGAACAATACAATCATGCAAGCCGCTATGCCGCGGATTACTATCGCCGGGCGATAGCCCTCGATCCGCAGGATTACCGCAATAATGTTGCCCTCGGGACGCTGGCGTTTAATTGCGCCGATTGGGGGCTGGCGGAGCAATGTGCCCGGGCCGCGCTACTTCGCGCCCATCGTTTGAATAAAAATCCGCGCGATGGCGAAGCCAGTATGCTGCTTGGCAGCGCGCTGGAAAGGCAGGGCGATGAAGCTGGAGCATGGGATTGCTATTACAAAGCGTCCTGGAGCGGTAACTGCCGCGATGCCGCCTGGTGGGCGCTGGCAAGGCTGGCGATGAAGCGTGGCGATACCGCCGACGCGCTGGAAAAGGTCAACACCAGCCTGCAGTTCAACGCCAGCAACCATCTGGCTATGGGGCTGAAAGCGCTGGCGTTAGCGGACCGCGGGCGGGCGAAGGAAGCGCAGGCGTATATTGTCCTCTGCCTCGAACAATACCCGTTGAGCTATCCGCTGCACTGCGCGCGCTGGATGATTGCGCCGGGCGATGAGGCGCGCGCGAGCCTGCTGCGCGTAACGGGGCGCAGAGGGATCAACGGCAGCCTGCTGGCGGGCTGGCTGCTCTCCATCGGTCAGAAGCAGGCGGCGAAGGAGGTGCTTGAGGTTCTGGATTGCCAGGAGGCGCTGCCGATGCTGTGGCGCGCCTCGTTAAGCGATGATGCGAATAAACGGCAACGGTTAATTGCCGAAGCCGAGCGCTGCCATGCGCGAAAAGTGCGTTTCCCCAATACGCTCGATGAAGTCCAGATGCTGCAAACCCTGAGCGATAGCGCTTTTGCCCGCTATCTGCTCGGTTGCTTCTGGTACAGCAAACGTCGCTATGAAGAGGCGGTAAGCTGCTGGCGCGAGACGCTGGCAAAATCACCCGACTATGCGCCCGCTCATCGCCTGCTCGGGGTTTACGCCTGGAATAAACAACAGGATGCCGCGCAGGCGCTGGCTTATCTACAGCGCGCCGTAGAGCTTGAGCCCGAAAACGCGCGCTTCCTCTTTGAGCTTGATTTCCTGAAAAAATCACTGGGTACGCCGGTAAACGAACGACTGGAAACGCTGGCGGCGCGCAAAGCGGTGGTGCTGAAACGGGATGACCTGACCGCTGAGCTGTTAAGCCTGTGGAACGCGGCCGGCCATTACGCCGATGCCGCCGCTATTCTCGGTACGCGCGTATTTCATCCCTGGGAAGGCGGGGAGGGGAAAGTTACCGGCCAGTATTTGCTCAATCAGCTCCATCGCGCTTTACAGTTGATCGAACGTAAGGCGTTCACGCAGGCCGCTCGCTGCCTGAATGAAGCGTTACGCTATCCCGATAACCTGGGAGAGGGGCGGCTGCCCGGGCAGACGGACAACGATATCTGGTATTTGCTGGGCTATTGCGCGGAACAGACTGGGGATGCGCACCGGGCAGCGGAATATTACCAGCTTGCCCTGCAAGGGGGCTCAACGCTGGACGCCGGGCGTTACTACAACGATCAGCCCGCCGATTACCTTTTCTGGCAGGGCATCGCGCTGCGTAAGAGCGGTAATCCGGCGCAGGCCGAGCAGCACTTCCAGAATTTTATCGCCTGGGCCAGGCAGCATCGGGATGACGTTCCGCAAGCCGACTTTTTTGCCGTCTCTCTCCCGGATCTGGTGGTGCTCGATGTTTCAGCGCAGCAGCAGCATCAGCAGCACTGTTTGTTTATTGAAGCGCTGGGCCATCTGGGGCTGGGCAACTTATCCGCCAGCCAGCAGGCGATGCAGCGGCTGCTGCAGCTGAACCCGGCTCATGATAAGGCGCATCTGATTCGTCATGCCCTGCAAAGCGGCATGTTTTCCTGAACCTGAACCTGAAACGGGCGGGCCTGGCCCGCCTGAACCCTACTGTTCCCTGCGTTTCCCTTATAGAGGAATCATTATGAATAACGCGCAGACACATCTGAAAATGGGCTACGTCTGGACTATCTGTCTGGTCGCCGCCTGCGGTGGTTTACTCTTTGGCTATGACTGGGTGGTGATTGGCGGCGCAAAGCCGTTTTATGAAGCCTGGTTTTCCATTACCGACCCGGCGCAGTCCGGCTGGGCAATGAGCTCAGCGCTGGTGGGCTGCGTTTTCGGCGCATTAATCTCGGGATGGTGCGCCGATAAACTGGGGCGCAAGCTGCCCTTAATACTGTCCGCCGTGCTGTTCAGCGCTTCGGCGTGGGGGACGGCGGTCGCCAGCAGTTTCGACATGTTTGTGGTTTACCGCATTGTGGGCGGCGTGGGCATTGGTCTGGCATCCGCGCTCAGCCCGCTTTACATCGCGGAAGTCAGCCCGGCAGAAAAAAGAGGGCGCTTTGTTGCGATAAACCAGCTCACTATCGTGATTGGCGTGCTGGCCGCTCAGCTTATCAACCTGATGATTGCGGAACCCGTAGCGACGGGGGCGACGCAGCAGATGATTGTGGAGACCTGGAACGGGCAGATGGGCTGGCGCTGGATGTTCGGCGCGGAACTGGTGCCGGCGCTGGCGTTTCTGGTGCTGATGTTTTTTGTTCCTGAGTCGCCGCGCTGGCTCATGAAGGCCGGTAAGCCGGATCGCGCCCGGGCCGCGCTGGAGCGCATTGGCTCCGCCGACTATGCCGACAGGATATTACGCGACATCGCGCACACGCTGGAAAAAGATAACCATAAAATATCCTACGGCGCGCTGCTGGCTCCGCAGGTTAAACCGATCGTTATCATTGGTATGGTCCTCGCCGTCTTCCAGCAGTGGTGCGGAATTAACGTCATCTTTAACTACGCGCAGGAGATTTTTGCCTCGGCGGGATTCGATATTAACAGCACGCTGAAATCGATCGTCGCAACGGGAATCGTCAACCTGGTGTTTACCCTCGCCGCGCTGCCGCTGGTGGATAAAATCGGCCGCCGTAAATTAATGCTGCTCGGTGCCTCAGGGTTGACGCTGATCTATGTTCTGATTGCCGCCGCCTATGGCATGGGCATCATGGGCTGGCCCGTTCTGCTGCTGGTGCTGGCGGCGATTGCTATTTACGCCTTGACCCTGGCGCCGGTTACCTGGGTACTGCTGGCGGAAATCTTCCCCAACCGCGTTCGCGGACTCGCGATGTCCTTAGGCACCCTGGCGCTGTGGATTGCCTGTTTCTTGTTAACCTACACTTTCCCGCTGCTTAATGCCGGACTGGGCGCGGCGGGCAGTTTCCTGCTGTATGGCGTCATTTGCGCTGCCGGCTACCTCTATATTCTGCGCAACGTGCCGGAAACGAAGGGGGTCACTCTCGAAGCCCTGGAAGAGCAGCTGGCGCAACGTCATGCGGGCGCTCAGGCGATGAAGCAGGAGCAGACGCGCTAATGGCGGAAGAGTGGATTCTGGAAAACGCGCATCTGCGGATGCGCGTCGCTTCTCTGGGCGGCAAAGTGCAAAGTTTATACTCGCGGCATTATCAGGCGCCGGTGCTGTATGAAAACCCCGCCGGCGGCATGTTTCCGATGCTGCCGCTGGCCAATCGCGTCGCCGGGAACCGCTTTATTTTTCAGGGACGTGAGATAGTTCTGCCTCGCCACCACGCCGACGCGCATTTTTTTCTCCACGGCGACGGTTGGCTGCAGCGCTGGGATATGATTGCGCGCGGCGGCGACTATTGCGTGTTACAGCTGCGTCGGCAGCATGCCTGCGGTTTCGATTACCTGGCGCAGATCCGCTACCAGCTGCTGCGTAACCAGCTGGTGGCTGCGCTGACGCTTACCCACTGCGGTAGCACGCCCATCCCCTATGGCTGCGGTTTTCATCCGTTTTTTCCTTTTGATAAGCGCAGTACGGTGCAGTTTGCAGCCGCCGGCTACTGGCCGGAAGGGGAGCAGCATCTTCCTCTCGGCTGGCAAGGCCAGTTGCCCGGCTACGCCGATTTCAGCCACGCGCAGTACGGTGAGGATCGCTGGCTGAACGTGGGCTATTCCGGCTGGAGCGGGCGGGCGAGGGTGATTAGTGATGTGATGGATATCACAATTCTTTCGCAAACTCCGTGGTTGATGCTTTTCAGAATGCAGGGCGAGCCGTTCCTTTGCCTCGAGCCGCAAAGTCATCCGGTAAACGCCCATAACATGGACGGACAGCCGGGGCTGCGGGTTTTAGGCGCCGGAGATACGCTGAGTTTTTCGCTGAAAATAGACGTACAGGGGCGCGAATAGCGCCATATCTGGGGCGAGGGTATCTTGCGCCCGCCCCGCTTTATCGCCAGACTGTCGCCTCCATTCGGGAGGGAATCATGGTCTTACACTCCACGCGCTGGCTGGCGCTAAGTTACTTCACCTATTTTTTTAGCTACGGCATCTTCCTGCCTTTCTGGAGCGTCTGGCTTTCCGGACTTGGCCTGACGCCGGAAACCATCGGCATGCTGCTCGGCGCCGGGCTGGTGTCGCGCTTTCTTGGCAGCCTGCTGATTGCGCCGCGGGTCAGCGACCCGTCCCGTCTTATCTCTTCTCTGCGCATTCTGGCGCTGCTGACGCTGCTCTTTGCGCTCGCATTTTGGATCGGCCACCAGGTTGCCTGGCTAATGGTGATTATCGTCGGCTTTAACCTCTTTTTCTCGCCGCTGGTGCCGCTGACCGACGCGCTGGCGAATACCTGGCAAAAGCAGATCACCATGGACTACGGGCGCGTGCGCCTGTGGGGGTCGATAGCTTTCGTCATTGGCTCGGCGCTGACCGGGAAGCTGGTCAGCCTGTATGACTACCGGATGATACTGGTGATGCTAAGCGTCGGTATTGCCTCCATGCTGCTCGGCATGCTGCTGAAGCCATCGGTGCAGCCGCAGGGCGAATCCCGCCAGCAGGAAGCGGCCGGCCTGGCGGCCTGGCTTACGCTGGTGCGGCAAAGCTGGCGCTTCCTCGCCTGCGTCTGTTTGCTGCAGGGCGCGCACGCCGCCTACTACGGATTTAGCGCTATCTACTGGCAGGAAGCGGGGTATTCCGCCTCCGCCGTGGGCTACCTGTGGTCGCTTGGCGTCGTGGCGGAAGTGGTGATTTTCGCGCTGAGCAAAAAAGTCTTCCGCCGCTTTAGCGCCCGCGATCTGCTGCTGCTGTCCGCGGTGTGCGGGCTAATTCGCTGGACGTTGATGGGCTGGACGACGGCGCTACCCTGGCTTATCGTCGCGCAGATCCTCCACTGCGGCACCTTTACGGTGTGCCATCTGGCGGCGATGCGCTACATTGCGGCGCGTCAGGGCAGCGAAGTGATCCGCCTGCAGGCGGTCTACTCCGCCGTCGCGATGGGCGGCAGCATTGCGGTGATGACGGTCTTTGCCGGTTTCCTCTACCAGCATCTGCACCAGGGCGTTTTCTGGGTGATGGCGCTGGTGGCCTTACCGGCGCTGGTGGTGCGGCCAAAAGCGGTGGCTTAGGCCTCCAGCATTTTGCAAATCTGCTGCTGCTGATGATCGCTGAACGTCTCTTCGGCGTGAAACAGCGGCGGCGAAAACAGCGGCAGCGCCGTGGCATAGGGAGTGACGATCAGCGTCACTTCCTTCGGCGCGCCCTCTTTCTGAAAGGTGCTCACGCTCAAATACTTTATATTGAGCGGCAGCAGGGTTAACTCGCGCAGCTGCTGCTCCAGCGACTGCTCAAGGTCCGGGTTATCATCGGTCAGCAGAACCACCTGTTTCTCCTGCAGATCGCTTTTTTGCATCAGCCAGGCGCCGAAGATCACCGCGATTAAACTGACTTCCTCCTGGCTAAAGCGTACCTGCCAGCTGGCTTCAAACTCCGCCAGCGCAGCCTGCGTTGTGCGCATCAAACGGGGATAAAGACGGCCAATCTCCTCCGGCAGCGCGTTATCGATACCGATAGCGAAAACGCTGCGGTGTAGCGCCTGCGAAAGGTGAATATAGAGCTGATCGCTCAGCCCCTGTTCATCGCTAAACGGACGGCCCGCCAGGTTCTGAAAGCGGTGAATCAGCCCGGAAATGGCCAGATGCAGACGGCGATCGTGCTGATGACCATCGCGGATAGGATCGGGGGTTTTCAACAGCATAAACAGCAGGGCCAGAAACAGCTGTTCTCCGGCATGGGGCGTTGCCGCAACCCGCCGCTGCCAGTGGCGGACAATCTCCTCGGCGAGGGAAAACTCGGCGGCGGCTTGCGCCCAGCGCTGCTGCTCGTGGGTGAAAGTGGGGCTCTGTCCAAGGTGGTGCTGCAGCAAACAATACTGTAAATAAAGACGCAGAAAATGCACGTCGCGGCAGTCAAACTGCCGGTTCAGGGCGCGCGAGCAGCGGTTGACCAATGCCTGAAGATTGGTGTCGTCATACAGCGTGCGTGCGATACCCTGCTGTTTAAGCTGCGTTTTCAATGCCGGGGTAAAATGGTGGCTGACAAAATGCGGGCACAGGCGCAGCCCGCGGCGCAGGCCGTGCAGCAGGCATAAGCGTTGATCGAGCGCGGCGCCTTCCATCCGATAGCTGCCGTCCGCTTGTGAAGCAAGGGTCAAGCGGTGATAACGCTGAATCTCGCGTCCCGTCTCCGCAATGTCCTGCCGGGCGGTATCCTCATCAACCTGGGTGAGGTTACCCAGCCATTCGGGCGTCACGGACTGCCCGGGCAGATAAAACATCAGGAGCACCTGGCTACGGCGCTGTGGACTGGAAAGCACAGATGGTGGTTCAATCACTGTCATCATCCGGTTAGTTCCAGTTAGGGTTTTCGTTAAGAGTAGTTAATGTATTGAGGGTGAACAGGGCATTTCCGGGTCTTTACATCAGGATTGCTGGCGGGGTTCACAGAATTTTTCACGCGAGGAACAGATGAAGAGAGTGAAACAATGCGTCAGCGTAGCGTTTTTCATGTTTTTATCGCTATCTGCGGCGGCGCATCCGCACAGTTTCATCAGTTTGCAAACGGAGGCCGTGGCGGAAAATGGGCTGCTCACCGGCTTTAAAATGCGCTGGACGATGGATGAAATCACCTCCGCCGATCTGCTCTATGATGCGGGCAACGCTAAACCCGGTAGCGAAATCTGGAAAAAGCTGGCGGCGGAAGTGATGGCGAACGTGCTGGGCCAGCACTATTTCAGCGAGCTATGGCACAACGGCCAGCGGGTGAAGTTTGATAATCGGCCCGCTGGTTATGGCCTTGAACGCAGCGGTCATCAGGCGGTGCTCACCTTTACCCTGCCGCTGGCGAAGCCGCAGCCTCTGGCCGGGCAAACCTTCACCTTTTCCACCTACGACCCGACCTATTATGTTGATATGTATTACGACAAAGACGCAGACTTCACACTACCGACGGCGATGAAGACAAGCTGCACGGCAAAAGTGATGACGCCGAAGCCTAACGAAAAAATGTTGTCCTACGCGCAGTCGCTGGATAAGGCGGATGCGCCGCCGGAGGATATGGAACTGGGGAATTACTTCGCGCAAAAGGTGACGCTGCAATGTCAGTGATTTTTGCTCAAACCGGCCGTTCGCCGCGCTGGCGTCAGCTGTGGCCGCTGGCGCTGTTTCTGCTGCTGGCAGCCGGAGCTGGCTTCTGGCTATGGCGGGCCTGGCCGCAGGTGCTGCTGCAAAGCGCGGTCTGGCAGCGCGCGCTGAATGTCGAACTGAGTCGGCTTCTGCAGGCGGTTGCGGAGAATCCTGCCGCCGCCGGGCTGTCGCTGCTGGGGTTTAGCTTCGCCTACGGCATCCTGCATGCGCTGGGGCCGGGGCACGGCAAGGTGGTCATAACCACCTGGCTGGCAACCCATCCGTCGAAGCTGAAATCGAGCATCGGCCTGACGCTGGCCGCTTCGTTGCTGCAGGGACTGGTGGCTATCGTCTTAGTGGTGGTGGTACTGACCCTGCTGCGGCTGCCGGCAAGACAGCTGCATCTGAGCAGCTTCTGGCTGGAAAAGGGAAGCTATCTGCTGGTCGGCGCGCTGGGCCTTTTGCTGTGCTGGCGGGCGCTGAAAAAGCTGCGGATGCTGCTGCGCCGACCGACATTCACCGCCTTCACCGCGCATCACGTTCATCACGCCAGCTGCGGCTGCGGGCACCAGCATCTGTCGGCGCCGGAACAGCTGCAAAGCGGCGATGACTGGCGGGCGCGGCTGGCTATCGTGCTGTCAATGGGGATGCGGCCCTGCTCCGGAGCCATTATGGTGCTGTTGTTCAGCAAGGTTATCGGCGTATTTGGCTGGGGCATGGCGGCCGCGATGGCGATGGCGGCGGGAACCTCGCTGACGATTAGCGCGCTGGCGCTGCTGGTTCATGGTTTCCGCCAGCTGGCGGTCAGGCTGAGCGCGAATCGGGCGCCGGCGCTGTGGAAGCAGATCGGTTGGGCAACGCTGGCGCTGGCCGGCGGCGTGATTTTACTGGCGGCGGCTATCGTGATGTGGAGTAGCGCGATGCCATCGGGCGGCGGCCTGCGGCCGTTTTAATGCGATAAAAAAAGGAAGCCGCGGCTTCCTTTTGGTTTTTCATGCGGTGAGAAATTAACGCTTCAGCGCTTCACTCAGATGCTCGCGCATATTGGCCAGCATCGCTTTAACGACGCGCGGGTTACCTGCAACGATGTTGCCGGTCAGCAGGTAGTTATGACCGCCGGTAAAGTCGCAGACGATAGCGCCTGCTTCACGGGCGATCAGCTCGCCAGCCGCGAAATCCCACGGTTTCAGCGCGATTTCAAAGTAGCCGTCAACCCGGCCAGCGGCAACGTAGGCCAGATCCAGGGCTGCGGAACCGGTGCGGCGGAAATCCGCGCATTCGGTGAACATGTTGCCGAGGATGTTCATGTAAGAGGTCGCGTGCTGTTTTGCTTTGAACGGGAAGCCGGTGGCGATGATCGTGCCATCCAGGTCGCGAGCGCTGCTGCCGCGGAGGCGGTAGCCGTTCAGCTGCGCGCCCTGACCGCGGGTCGCGGTGAACAGTTCGTTACGCATCGGATCGTAAACCACGGCAACTTCAGTACGGCCTTTAATGCGTACGGCGATGGAGACGGAGAAGTGCGGCAGACGTTTGACGAAGTTGGTGGTGCCATCCAGTGGATCGATAACCCATTGAACATCCTGATCTTCACCAGCGTGCTCACCGCTTTCTTCGGTGATGATGGTGTGCTGCGGGTAAGATTTGCGAATGGTTTCGATAATCATCGCCTCGGCGGCTTTATCGACGTTGGTCACAAAATCATTGCTGCCTTTCTGGCTGGTTTCTACGGAGTCAGGGGTTTCGTAGTGCTTGGCAATTAAATTACCCGCCTTGCGCGCTGCGCGCACGGCGATGTTCAGCATCGGATGCATCGGTATCTCTCACTGGATGTTAAAGAACGGGAAAAAACGGCGCATATAGTAACAGTGAAATCTCCTTATGTCTTCGTTTTATGATAGCATGCACGAATAATCTTTAGCCGAAGAACCATAATGCTGCAAAATATTCGAATCGTACTGGTAGAAACCTCACACACCGGCAATATGGGCTCCGTCGCCCGCGCAATGAAAACCATGGGGTTAACCAACCTGTGGCTGGTCAATCCTCTGGTCAAACCCGATTCTCAGGCCATCGCTCTGGCGGCCGGGGCCAGCGACGTCATTGGCAATGCCCACATCGTTGATACCCTTGATGAAGCGCTGGCGGGCTGTAGCCTCGTCGTGGGGACCAGCGCGCGCTCCCGTACGCTGCCGTGGCCGATGCTCGACCCGCGTGAATGCGGCCTGAAAAGCGTTGCCGAAGCGCAGCATGCGCCGATCGCGCTGGTATTTGGCCGCGAACGCGTCGGCCTGACTAACGAAGAGCTGCAGAAGTGTCACTACCACGTGGCGATTGCCGCGAATCCGGAATACAGCTCGCTGAACCTGGCGATGGCGGTGCAGGTTATCTCCTATGAAGTGCGTATGGCCTGGCTGGCGGCGCAGGAGCAAAATGAACCTGTCGTCGAGCATGAAGAAACCCCGTATCCGCTGGTGGATGATTTAGAGCGTTTCTACGGTCATCTGGAGCAGACGCTGCTGGCAACCGGGTTTATCCGCGCCAGCCACCCGGGCCAGGTGATGAACAAGCTGCGCCGTTTGTTTACCCGCGCCCGCCCGGAAAGCCAGGAGCTGAACATCCTGCGCGGCATGCTGGCGTCAATTGAGCAGCAGCAGAAAAATAAAGAGTCATAGTACACGCCGTTGCCCGGCGGCGCGGTACTGCGGGCTCCCTCTCTCCTTGTGGGAGAGGGCCGGGGCGAGGGCACCAGGCCGCGCTGAAGTGAAACGGCACGGAAAGCCAAATACCTGACTAAAACAGTCAAGTAAATAGTTGACCAATTTACTCGGGAATGTCAGACTTGCCCTTGCTATGCAATACCCATATTAATAAAAAGCCCGGGCAGGGGCGAGTTTGAGGTTAAGTAAGACATGAGACTGACATCTAAAGGGCGTTATGCCGTGACCGCGATGCTTGACGTTGCGCTCAACTCTGAATCGGGTCCGGTTCCGTTGGCTGATATTTCAGAGCGTCAGGGAATTTCGCTTTCCTATCTGGAACAGCTGTTCTCTCGCCTGCGCAAAAATGGCCTGGTTTCCAGCGTACGTGGTCCAGGCGGCGGTTATCTGTTAGGTAAAGAAGCGGGTAGCATCGCGGTTGGCGAAGTTATCAGCGCAGTGGACGAATCCGTTGACGCCACCCGTTGTCAGGGTAAAGGCGGCTGCCAGGGCGGCGATAAGTGTCTGACTCACGCGCTGTGGCGCGATCTGAGCGAGCGACTGACCGGTTTTCTGAATAACATCACGCTGGGCGAACTGGTGAATAACCAGGAAATCCTTGATGTCTCCGGCCGTCAGCACAACCATGAATCCCAGCGTAGCACCCGCGCTCAGGACGCCATCGACGTCAAACTGCGCGCGTAGTTCTCGTTCAGTTTCATCTTGCAGCTATCCGGCTGCAAGCTGAAACGAGCTGAGTAAAAAAGATAAAAAAGATTTTCGAATCAGGCCAGGATGTTCCGACATCCTGTGTACTCGGTCGTACATCCAGCCGGTTGCCTGATTCCTTGCATTGAAGCGATGTACGGAGTTTATAGAGCAATGAAATTACCGATCTATCTCGATTACTCCGCAACCACGCCGGTGGACCCGCGTGTTGCCGAGAAAATGATGCAGTTCCTGACCCTGGACGGGACCTTTGGTAACCCGGCCTCGCGTTCACACCGTTTTGGCTGGCAGGCTGAAGAGGCGGTAGATATCGCCCGTAATCAGATTGCCGAGCTGGTCGGCGCTGACCCGCGCGAAATCGTTTTTACTTCCGGCGCGACGGAATCCGACAACCTGGCGATTAAAGGTGCAGCCAACTTTTATCAGAAAAAAGGCAAGCACATCATCACCAGCAAAACCGAACATAAAGCCGTGCTGGACACCTGCCGTCAGCTGGAGCGCGAAGGGTTTGAAGTGACCTACCTCGCCCCGCAGCGTAACGGCATTATCGATTTAAAAGAGCTGGAAGCCGCGATGCGTGATGACACCATCCTTGTTTCCATTATGCACGTGAATAACGAAATCGGCGTGGTGCAGGATATCGCTACCATCGGCGAGATGTGCCGCGCCCGCGGTATCATTTACCACGTTGACGCGACCCAGAGCGTGGGCAAACTGCCTATCGACCTGAGCCAGCTGAAAGTTGATCTGATGTCCTTCTCCGGCCACAAAATCTATGGCCCGAAAGGCATCGGCGCGCTGTACGTGCGTCGTAAACCGCGTATTCGTATCGAAGCGCAGATGCACGGCGGCGGTCACGAGCGCGGCATGCGCTCCGGGACGCTGCCTGTCCACCAGATCGTCGGTATGGGTGAAGCTTACCGTATCGCGAAAGAAGAGATGGAAAGCGAAATGGCCCGCCTGCGCGGCCTGCGTAACCGTCTGTGGGACGGCGTAAAAGATATGGAAGAGGTCTACCTGAACGGCGATCTCGAGCAGGGCGCGCCGAACATTCTCAACGTCAGCTTTAACTACGTTGAAGGCGAGTCGCTGATTATGGCGCTGAAAGACCTGGCGGTCTCTTCCGGTTCCGCCTGTACTTCCGCAAGCCTCGAGCCGTCCTACGTGCTGCGCGCGCTGGGGATGACCGACGAGCTGGCGCATAGCTCTATTCGTTTCTCTTTAGGTCGTTTTACTACCGAAGAAGAGATTGACTACACCATCAATCTGGTTCGCAACTCCATTGGTCGTCTGCGCGAACTTTCTCCGCTGTGGGAAATGTTCAAGCAGGGCGTGGATCTGAACAGCATTGAATGGTCACATCACTAATTCGGCACCAATAAGGAGAATTCATCATGGCTTACAGCGAAAAAGTTATCGATCATTACGAGAATCCGCGCAACGTCGGCTCCTTCGACAATAGCGACGAAAACGTCGGCAGCGGCATGGTTGGCGCGCCGGCGTGCGGCGACGTGATGAAGTTGCAGATTAAAGTCAACAATGAAGGTATCATTGAAGACGCGCGTTTCAAGACCTACGGCTGCGGTTCCGCTATTGCTTCCAGCTCCCTGGTGACCGAGTGGGTGAAAGGGAAATCGCTGGACGAAGCTCAGGCGATCAAAAACACCGATATCGCAGACGAGCTTGAGCTGCCGCCGGTGAAAATTCACTGCTCTATTCTGGCGGAAGACGCGATTAAAGCCGCGATTGCGGATTACAAAAGCAAACGTGAAGCAAAATAATTAAGAGTTGAGGTTTGTTATGTCGATTACTTTAAGCGACAGTGCAGCAGCGCGAGTCAACACCTTTCTGGCCAACCGCGGTAAAGGGTTTGGTCTGCGCCTGGGAGTCAGAACTTCCGGCTGCTCGGGTATGGCTTATGTACTGGAGTTTGTTGACGAGCCGGCGGCAGAAGACACCGTGTTTGAAGACAAAGGCGTGAAGGTCGTGATCGACGGCAAAAGTTTGCAGTTCCTCGACGGCACGCAGCTGGACTTCGTCAAAGAAGGTCTTAACGAAGGGTTTAAGTTCACCAACCCGAACGTGAAAGACGAGTGCGGCTGCGGCGAAAGCTTTAACGTGTAATCGGTTATCCCTGACCCCACCGTAGTCTCGCTGCGCGTGGGGTTTGCTTTATCTCGTTAACCCTGAGGTTGCTATGGACTATTTTACCCTCTTCGGGTTACCGGCCAGCTATACCCTTTCGTTAGAACCCCTGGCTGCCCGGTACCAGGAGCTACAGCGCCAGTATCATCCCGATAAGTTCGCCAGCGGCAGCGCGGCTGAACAGCTCGCCGCGGTGCAGCAGTCCGCCACCATTAATCAGGCGTGGCAAACCCTTCGCCATCCGCTGACCCGCGCCGAATATCTCCTATCACTTCACGGTTTCGATCTCGCCAGCGAGCAGCATACCGTGCGCGATACCGCGTTCCTGATGGAACAGCTGGAACTGCGCGAAGAGCTTGATGAGATAGGCAAGGCGAAAGATGAAGCGCGGCTGGAAAGCTTTATCAAGCGGGTCAAAGCGCAATTTGATATCCGGCATCAGCTGATGGTTGAACAACTGAATAACGAGACGTGGGAGGCGGCGGCGGATACCGTGCGCAAGCTGCGTTTTCTCGATAAACTGCGAAGCAGTGCGGAACAACTCGAAGAAAAACTGCTCGATTTTTAATTTTCGGAAGCAATTATGGCCTTATTACAAATTAGTGAGCCCGGACTGAGCGCCGCGCCGCACCAGCGACGTCTGGCGGCGGGTATCGACCTGGGCACCACCAATTCACTGGTGGCTACCGTGCGTAGCGGCCAGGCCGAAACTCTGCCCGACCATCAGGGGCGCTATTTGCTGCCGTCGGTGGTGAACTATCAGGCTTCGGGTTTGACGGTGGGCTATGACGCGCGACAAAACGCCGCTCTGGATCCGGTCAATACCATCAGCTCCGTCAAACGCATGATGGGCCGCTCTCTGGCCGATATCGAGGCCCGCTACCCACATCTGCCTTATCAGCTGCAGGCCAGCGAAAACGGCCTGCCGATGATTCAGACTACGGGAGGTTTGCTCAATCCGATCCGCGTATCTGCCGACATTCTAAAAGCGCTGGCCGAACGCGCCACCGAGGCGCTGGCGGGCGAGCTCGACGGCGTGGTGATTACCGTGCCGGCCTACTTCGATGATGCTCAGCGGCAGGGAACCAAAGACGCGGCGCGTCTGGCGGGCCTGCACGTGCTGCGTCTGCTGAACGAGCCAACCGCGGCGGCGATAGCCTACGGCCTGGACTCCGGTCAGGAAGGGGTCATCGCGGTTTACGATCTCGGCGGCGGTACTTTTGATATCTCCGTGCTGCGCTTGAGCCGCGGCGTGTTTGAAGTCCTGGCCACCGGCGGCGATTCCGCGCTCGGCGGCGACGATTTCGATCATCTGCTGGCCGATTATCTGCGCGAGCAGGCTGGCCTGAACGATCGCAGCGATAACCGCCTGCAGCGTGAGCTGCTTGACGCGGCGATCGCGGCGAAAATCGCCCTCAGCGATGCCGAGACGGCGCGGGTGAACGTCGGCGGCTGGCAGGGGGAGGTGACCCGTAGCCAGTTTAATGCGCTGATCGCCCCGCTGGTCAAACGCACCTTGCTGGCCTGCCGTCGCGCGTTGAAAGACGCCGGCGTTGAGGCGCAAGAGGTGCTGGAAGTGGTGATGGTGGGCGGCTCGACCCGCGTGCCGCTGGTGCGCGAACGCGTCGGCGAATTCTTTGGCCGTACGCCGCTGACCTCTATCGACCCGGATAAAGTTGTCGCCATCGGCGCGGCGATTCAGGCGGATATCCTGGTGGGCAATAAGCCGGACAGCGAGCTGCTGCTGCTTGATGTCATTCCGCTCTCTCTGGGGCTGGAAACCATGGGTGGCCTGGTGGAAAAGGTTATCCCGCGTAACACCACCATTCCGGTGGCGCGCGCGCAGGAGTTCACTACCTTCAAAGATGGTCAGACGGCGATGTCTATCCACGTTATGCAGGGCGAGCGCGAGCTGGTGCAGGACTGCCGCTCCCTGGCGCGCTTTGCGCTGCGCGGCATTCCGGCATTGCCGGCGGGCGGGGCGCATATTCGCGTGACCTTCCAGGTGGATGCCGATGGCCTGCTGAGCGTGACGGCGATGGAGAAATCGACCGGCGTTGAGGCCTCTATCCAGGTGAAACCGTCCTACGGTCTGACCGATGGCGAGATCGCCAGCATGATTAAAGATTCGATGAGCTACGCCGAACAGGATGTCCAGGCGCGTATGCTGGCCGAGCAAAAAGTTGAAGCCGCGCGCGTACTGGAAAGTCTGGTCAGCGCGCTGGCCGCCGACGCCGCGCTGTTAAGCGCCGCAGAGCGTCAGGCTATCGATGACGCCGCGGAGCAAGTGCGCGCCGCAGCGGCAGGCGATGATGCCGATGCAATCAAAGAAGCGATTAAAAATATCGACACACAAACCCAGGAATTTGCCGCACGTCGTATGGATCAATCGGTCCGTATCGCGCTGAAAGGCCAATCCGTGGACGAGGTTTAAAATGCCAAAAATTGTTTTTCTGCCCCACCAGGACCTGTGTCCGGATGGCGTAGTTGTGGAAGCTGAGACCGGTGAGACCATTCTTGATGCAGCGCTGCGTAGCGGTATTGAGATTGAACACGCCTGCGAAAAATCCTGTGCCTGCACCACCTGCCACTGCATCGTGCGTGAAGGCTTTGACTCGCTGGCGGAAAGTACCGAAGATGAAGACGACATGCTGGATAAGGCCTGGGGGCTTGAGCCCGACAGCCGTCTGAGCTGCCAGGCGCGGGTGACTGACGAAGATTTGGTCATCGAAATTCCGCGTTACACCATCAACCACGCACGCGAGCATTAATATGGGACTGAAATGGACCGATAGTCGTGAAATCGGCGAAGCGCTGTACGACGCTTTCCCGGATCTCGACCCGAAAACCGTTCGCTTCACCGATCTGCATCAGTGGATTTGCGATCTGGAAGAGTTTGATGACGATCCGAACGCATCCAATGAAAAAATTCTTGAGGCGATTCTGCTAGTCTGGTTAGACGAAGCAGAATAATTTTCGCGTCATGATTTACCCGGTGGTTTAAGCCGGATGAATCAACGAGCGAAAGAACTTTACGGGCTGCCATACGGCGGCCCGTTTGCTAAGAAGGATAATGATAATGACCGAAGCTATGAAAATTACGCTTACCGCTCAACCAGCCGATGCGCGCTGGGGAGAAAAAGCATCTTACAGCATTAATAACGACGGCATCGCCCTGCATCTGAACGGCAAAGACGACCTCGGTTTGATTCAGCGCGCGGCGCGAAAAATTGACGGCATGGGCATCAAACATGTCGCGCTTGACGGCGAGGGCTGGGATACCGATCGCGCATGGGCGTTCTGGGCCGGTTATAAAGGCCCGAAAGGCAGCCGCAAAGTGGAGTGGCCGGCCCTCGACGATGCGCAGAAAAGCGAACTGGATAACCGCCTGACCATTATTGACTGGGTCCGCGACACCATCAACGCCCCGGCGGAAGAGCTGGGGCCGGAACAGCTGGCGCAGCGTGCGGTAGACCTGCTATGCAGCGTGGCCTGCGATAACGTCTCTTATCGCATCACCAAGGGCGAAGATCTGCGCGAACAGAACTACCTGGGCCTCCACACCGTAGGCCGCGGCTCCGAGCGTCCGCCGGTCCTGCTGGCGCTGGACTATAACCCAACCGGCGACAAAGAAGCCCCGGTGTACGCCTGCCTGGTCGGTAAAGGCATCACCTTTGACTCCGGCGGATACAGCATCAAGCAGAGCGCGTTTATGGACTCGATGAAGTCCGATATGGGCGGCGCGGCGACGGTAACCGGCGCGCTGGCGTTCGCCATCACGCGCGGCCTGAACAAGCGCGTGAAGCTGTATCTGTGCTGCGCCGATAACCTGATTAGCGGTAACGCCTTCAAACTGGGCGATATTATTCACTATCGCAACGGCAAAACCGTGGAAATCATGAACACCGATGCGGAAGGTCGCCTGGTGCTGGCGGACGGCCTGATCGATGCTTCGGCGCAAAAGCCGGCGCTGATCATCGATGCCGCCACGCTGACCGGCGCGGCGAAAACCGCGCTGGGCAATGATTATCACGCGCTGTTCAGCTTTGATGATGCGCTGGCGAATCGCCTGCTGGCGAGCGCGCAGGCTGAAAACGAAGCTTTCTGGCGCCTGCCGCTGGCTGAGTTCCACCGCGGCCAGCTGCCGTCCAACTTTGCTGAACTGAACAATACCGGCAGCGCGGCCTATCCGGCCGGCGCCAGCACCGCGGCGGGCTTCCTGTCCCACTTCGTGGAGAATTATCATGAAGGCTGGCTGCATATCGACTGTTCGGCGACCTACCGCAAATCTGCGGTTGAGCAGTGGTCGGCGGGCGCGACCGGCCTCGGCGTGCGCACTATTGCTAATTTGCTGACCGCGGAATAACCCTTTCCCCTGACCCTCCCCCTGATGTTTCAGGGGGAGGTCACGTTCGGCTTTCTCCCGCTTCCTTCGTGGAGAGAGCCGGGGTGAGGGGATTTTCGTTGTGGAACTACTATGTCCGAAACTAAAAATGAGCTAGAAACCCTGCTGGAGAAGGCGGCTACCGAGCCAGGCCATCGTCCGGCGTTTTTCCGTACGCTGCTGGAAGCTACCGTGTGGGTACCCGGAGCCGCCGCTCAGGGCGAGCAGGTCGTTGAAGACAGCGTGCTGGACCTGCAGCACTGGGAAAAAGATGATGGCACATCGGTCATTCCTTTTTTCACCTCGCTGGAAGCGCTGCAGCAGGCCGTTGAGGACGAACAGTCTTTTGTGGTGATGCCGGTGCGCACGCTGTTCGCCATGACCCTCGGCGAAACGCTCTATCTCAATGCCAAACTCGCCACCGGCAAAGAGTTTGCGCCGCGTGAGATTAGCCATCTGCTGGGGGAAGAGGGCAGCCCGCTCAGCACCCAGACCGTGCTTGAAGGCGGAGAGTCGCTGCTGCTGTCTGAGGTTGCCGAGCCGCCCGCGCAGATGGTGGACTCGCTGACCGCGCTGTTTAAGACCCTGAAAACGGTGAAGCGCGCGTTTTTATGCTCTATCAAAGACAGCGCCGATGCGCCAGCCAACCTGCTGATTGGCATTGAAGCGGAAGGCGATATTGAGGAGGTTATTCAGGCGACCGGCAGCGTGGCGACCGATACGCTTCCCGGCGACGAGCCGATTGATATCTGTCAGGTGGTGGAGGGGGAGAAGGGGATTAGCCACTTTATGATCGCCCACATCACGCCGTTTTATGAAAAGCGCTGGGGCAGTTTCCTGCGCGACTTTAAGCACAATCGGATTATTTAACTCAACGGGGGCTCAGGCCCCCGTTGTTCTCTTTACTGCCTACTGCGCCGGTTCAATCGGCAAATCCGTCCGCGCCCCCCATTCGCTCCATGAGCCGTCGTACAGGCTAACGCCGTTAACGCCGAGGGTGGTGAGCGCCAGCACGACGACCGCCGCCGTTACGCCGGAGCCGCAGCTGGCAATAATCGGCCGTTCAAAATCGACGCCCTGACGCGCGAAGATCTCGTTGAGTTCATCGGTGGTTTTCAGTTCGCCGTTAATCACCAGTTCCGTCCACGGTACGTTTAGCGCGCCGGGAATATGCCCGCTGCGCAGTCCCGGTCGCGGCTCTGCCACCTGGCCATTAAAGCGTCCTGCCGGGCGCGCATCGACGATCTGCGCCGATCCTTCGTGGCTGACCAGCAGCACATCCGTCAGGCGCTTGATCGCCAGCGGATCGACGCGGCCGTCAAAATCACCTTCCGGCAGTTCGGGGAGGCCCTGCTCCAGCGGTAGCCCATCGCGGCGCCAGCCCTCCAGCCCACCGGCGACAATCGACACCTTTTCAACGCCGAACGTGCGCAGCATCCACCAGGCGCGCGGCGCGGAGAAGAGATTGCCTTCATCGTATACCACCAGATGCTTATCGCTGCTGACGCCAAGTTCGCGCATGGCGACGGCAAACGCCTCCGCGCGCGGCATCATGTGCGGCAGCGGGCTGGTGTGGTCAGAGAGGGCTTCGATATCGAAAAAGACGGCGCCGGGAATATGGCCTGCCTGATACTCAGCGTTAAGATCGCGCTCTTCCTGTCCCGGGGGGGCCATCCGCGCGTCGATAATCTGGATTTCCGGGTCATCAATATGCTCTGCCAGCCAGTCGGCAGCGACAAAAAACGAGGTAGACATGAGTGCCTCCGTGTCATCAACAATAGAGTGATTGTTGTTGTTTTTTGCGATATCGACAAGGCATTTTCAAGGAGAGGCGGCGGGAATGTGATATTCCCCCGAGCGGCGTCGGGGGAGGGTTGGCTTAAAACGCGTTTTGCTGCAGGTAGCGCCAGGCGTACTGCGCGTACAGTTCAGCGCCGCTTTTCATCACCTGCTCGTCGATATTAAAGCAGCCGTGATGGTGCGCGTAGTCGCTGCCTTTCTCTTTATTGCCCGAGCCGAGCAGCGCAAAGGCGCCGGGGATATTTTGCATATAAAAACTAAAATCTTCTCCGCCGGTGGTCGGTTTTTCATTGAAAAGGACGCCATCGCCGAACGCGTCGCGGATAACCGACTGCGCCAGCAGCGCGCTGCGCTCTTCGTTGATCACCGGTAGCGTACCGTAGCAGTAGTCAACCTGAGCGGTCGCCCCATATACCGCGGCGGTATGCTCGGCATAGCGGGTAATGGCCGTTTCCAGGCGCTGGCGCGCTTCCAGGCTGAAGCAGCGCACGGTACCGTCAAGAACGGCGTTCTCGGCAATGACGTTAAAGCGCGTGCCGACATCCATTTTGCCGATGGTGACTACCGCGGACTCCAGCGGGGAGGTTTCTCGCGCCACAATAGCCTGCAGATTCATCACGAAAGCGGAAGCGACCACCGCCGCATCGACGCAGGCCTCCGGCATCGAACCGTGGCCGCCGCGGCCGCGGAAGGTCACTTTCAGCAAATCGGCTGAGGCAAAGGAGGAACCGACGTTGCAGGAGATTTTGCCGGACGGCGTGCCGGACCAGATATGCATCCCGAAAACGTTATCCACGTTATCGATAGCCCCCTGCTGAATCATCGCCTTCGCCCCCTCGGCAATCTCTTCCGCAGGCTGAAAGATCAGCCGGACGTTGCCCGCCAGCTGCTCGCGGACGTCATATAACGCACGGGCGGCGGTCAGCAGCATGGCGGTATGGGCGTCATGGCCGCAGGCGTGCATTTTCCCGGGGGTTTGTGATTTATAGTCGAGCGGGTCGTTCAGCTCCACCACCGGTAACGCATCCATATCGGCGCGCAGAGCCACGGTTTTACCCGGCTGGCCGCCGGCGATGTCGGCGATGATTCCGGTGGGATGCGTCCGGCGGTAAGGGATACCGATGGCCTCCAGTCCGGCGGCGACGCGATCCGTGGTGCGCTTCTCCTCCCAGGGAAGTTCCGGATGGGCGTGCAGGTCGCGACGAAAAGCGATCATCGCCTGTTCTTCTCTGGCGATAATCGCGGTGATGTCAGGGTTAATCATCAATGGCTCCATCATTTGCTAAAAATTCAACGCGCTCAGCCGACAACGGGGGTCAGATAGCCGACCAGAATTCCGGCTAACACCACCGAAACCATGGTAACGGAGACGAATCCGCCGACCAGCATCGGGCCCAGCATATGGTGGGTCAGCATCTGGCGCTCTTTTTCATCGTGGGTGAGGGCGTTAATGGCCTCGTTGGTAATAATATAGTCGGCGGGGAAACCGTACAGCGCGGTCAATGAGATGGCGAAAGCCATCGGGCCGCTGACGCCAAGCAGTTTCCCGACCAGCCAGGAGACAACAAACATCCCGATCGCCGCCGTGGCGATTAACACCACCATCGGGAAAAGCAGGCGCAGCAGCATCTCCGGCGTGGCTTTGTTTAAGGTATCAAAGATAAATAGCATCAATGCCATAATGGCGAAGCCAAAGCCGTTCGCCTTATGCAGCATATGTTTTTCAAGAAAGCCTAACGAGGTAAACACCACGCCAAAAAACAGGCACAGCACGAAGGGGCTGATATTCACGATCGGCTTCGCGAGGTCGGCGACAAGCCAGGCCAGACAGCCGACCAGCGCCAGCCGCAGGAATTTAAAGTAGTTGCTGTTGTAGCTAACGGGGATTTTACTGAACAGGCGCGGCATTTTCTCCTCGCCGACGGTGAGCATCGCGTGCTCTTCGGCAATGTCATCAGGGCGCTGTTCGCCGCTGCGGTAGCGGGCAAGCAGCGTTTTGCCTTCTCGTTGCAGCATAATAGCGGTCAGCGGATATCCGGCAAACCCCTGCATCACGTAAATCAAAATGGCAAAAACCGACAGGTCGACCAGTCCGGCGCTGCTCGCGCCCTGCGACATAATCAGCGATGAGACGATACCGCCGACCAGCGGAGGAATGGTGACCAGCGCGGTGTTGCGGTCGAACAGCGCCAGGCTCACCGCAAAGACCGCCGCCGCGATCCCGGCAATGCCGGCGAGGGAGATGACCACGGTCTTCCACTGCTGCGCCAGCTCTTTTAGCGACAGCAGGGTGCCCATATTGGTGATTAACAGATACATCAGCATTATGGCAACCGGCGTGCCGATTCCGGCCCGGCTGATAATATCTGCCGGGAAAAATGTCCAGTACCCGATTAAAAACAGGACCGCACAGACAAATACGGAGGGAATCCAGGCTTTTGTGCGGGTTGAAACAACGTCGCCGATATAAAGAATTAAAATAATAATCGACAGTGCGACCATCTGAGACATAAATAACTTCCATATTATTAATCCCATATATATTTATATGAGATGGGTTGATGTTGTGTTATCTGGTAAACGCTGGAACGTACAGTCAATATCATCGCCGGCGTAATAATTTATATTTTAAAGGCAATGATATCCCGAACAATAAATAGAAAGCGCGCGCCTTGTCAATTTATATGGGCAGAGAGAGTGGGATTTCAGAATAAAAAGTATCGATAGCTGAGGATATTAAAAGTTGATATAAGAAAAATCGTAGCGCGGTATATCCGTTAAATTAATCCACTCCAGCTATCCGTGATCCCTACCAATATTGCTTGCTAGCGCGCTATTGGTAATTCTGCCGCTAACGCATAATAATGTGTTCACTGAAATTATCTGGCCTGCGGGCCGAGGGGTTAGAAGGATGAAACCATTTCGTTTGGCGGCGCTATCTCTGGCGCTACTTACCGCACTATCGTTGACCGCCTGTGACGACAGCGGCAAACCGCAGGCGGTCGCGTCGGCGCCATCCGCGGCGGCAGATAGCGCGCCCGCGAAGCCGGACAGCGCCCAGCTGGCGGCGCTGGCTGAAAAAAGCAAAGGCAAAGCGTTAACGCTGCTGGATGCTTCTGAAGTTCAGCTCGACGGCGCGGCGACGCTGCTGCTGACCTTCTCTATTCCTCTGCAGCCGGATCAGGATTTCTCTCGCAGCGTGCATCTGGTCGACAAAAAAAGCGGCAAAGTCGATGGGGCATGGGAGCTGGCGCCCAACCTTAAAGAGCTGCGTCTACGTCATCTTGAGCCAAAACGCGAGCTGATCGTTTCGCTCGACCCCACCCTGACCGCGCTGAATAAAGCGACCTTAGACAGCAGCGTTGAAAAAACCATTACCACCCGCGACATCGCCCCGAGCATCGGCTTTGCCAGCCGCGGCTCGCTGCTGCCGGGGAAAGTGGTGGCCGGACTGCCGGTGATGGCGCTGAATGTCGATAACATCGACGTCAATTTTTTCCGCATCAAACCTGAATCGCTCTCCGCCTTCGTCAGCCAATGGGAATACCGCAATTCCCTGAGCAACTGGGAGTCGGACGAGCTGCTGAAGATGGCCGATCTGGTCTACACCGGCCGTTTTGACCTTAACCCGGCGCGCAATACGCGCGAAAAACTGCTGCTGCCGCTGGCGGATATCAAGCCGTTGCAGGAGCCGGGCGTCTATATCGCGGTGATGAATCAGGCGGGCCGCTACAGCTATAGCAACGCCGCGACGCTGTTCACCCTCAGCGATATCGGCGTATCCGCGCACCGCTATCACAACCGGCTGGATGTCTTTACCCAGAGCCTGGAAAACGGCGCGGCGCAGTCCGGTATCGATGTGCAGCTGCTGAACGCCAAAGGGCAAACCCTGGCGCAGGCGAAGAGCGACGCTCAGGGGCACGTGACGCTGCAAACGGACAAAGAAGCGGCGCTGCTGCTGGCGCGTAAGGACGGGCAAACCACTCTGCTGGATCTCAAACTTCCGGCGCTGGACCTGGCTGAATTTTCCATCGCCGGCGCGCCGGGCTTCAGCAAGCAGCTATTTATGTTTGGCCCACGGGATCTCTATCGTCCGGGCGAAACGGTTATTCTCAACGCGCTACTGCGCGATAGTGACGGTAAACCGCTCCCCGAGCAGCCGGTGAAGCTGGAAGTCGTGCAGCCGGATGGCCAGGTTATTCGTTCGACGGTCAGCAAACCGGTTAACGGCCTGTATCAGTTGACTTATCCGCTCGATAGCGGCGCGGCGACCGGGATGTGGCACATTCGCGCCAGCACCGGCGACAACCAGCCGCGCGAGTGGGATTTTCACGTTGAAGATTTTATGCCTGAGCGCATGGCGCTGAATCTCACGGCGCAAAATGCCCCGGTTTCGCCGGCTGCGGATGTCAGCTTTGCCGTGAGCGGGGCGTATCTGTATGGCGCGCCGGCCAGCGGCAACTCGCTGCAGGGTAAACTGTTCCTGCGTCCGCTGCGCGATGCGGTGCCTGCGCTGCCGGGCTTCCAGTTTGGCGACATTGCCGAAGAGAACCTTTCCCGCAGCCTGGATGAAGTGCAGACCACCCTGGACGATCGCGGACATGCGGAAGTCACCGCCGCCAGCCAGTGGCAGGAGAGCCGCTCGCCGCTGCAGGTGATCCTGCAGGCCAGCCTGCTGGAGTCCGGCGGCAGGCCGGTCACGCGCACCGTCAGGCAGCCGATCTGGCCGGCCGAAACGCTGCCGGGTATCCGACCGGAATTTGCCCTGAAAGAGGTTTACGACTATCGCACCGACAGCACTATCAAGCAGCCGGTGGTGGATGAAAACGGCACCGCCGCGTTTGAGATTGTGTATGCCGACGCCAAAGGTGAGAAGAAAGCGGTCTCCGGGCTGCAGGTTCGGTTGATTCGCGAACGCCGCGACTACTACTGGAACTGGTCCGAGAGCGAAGGCTGGCTGTCGCAGTTCGATCAAAAAGATCTTCAGGAAGGCGAGGAGTCGCTGGATATTTCAGCCGGACAAACGGCGAAAGTGAGCTTCCCGGTCGAGTGGGGTTCTTATCGCCTGGAAGTTAAAGGGCCGGATGATGTGGTCAGCAGCGTGCGCTTCTGGGCCGGATACAGCTGGCAGGATAACAGCGATGGCCAGGGGGCGGCGCGTCCGGATCGCGTCACCATGAAGCTGGACAAACCGGCCTATAAACCGGGCGATACGATCAAGCTGCATATCGCCGCTCCGGCAGCCGGTAAAGGCTACGCGCTGGTGGAATCAAGCGAAGGGCCGCTGTGGTGGCAGGAGATTGACGTCCCGGCGGAAGGGATGGAGCTATCGATCCCGGTGGATAAAGCGTGGAATCGTCACGACCTGTACCTCAGCACCCTGGTGATTCGTCCGGGGGATAAATCCCAGTCCGCGACGCCAAAACGGGCGGTGGGTCTGCTGCATCTGCCGCTTGGCGATGAAAATCGCCGTCTGAACCTGACGCTGGAAGCGCCGGATAAAATGCGCCCCAACCAGCCGCTGAAGGTCAACGTTAAGGCCAGCGTCAAAGAAGGCGAGACGCCGAAACAGGTTAACGTGCTGCTCTCCGCCGTCGATAGCGGCGTACTCAATATCACCGACTATGCAACGCCGGATCCGTGGAAAGCCTTCTTTGGCCAGAAACGCTACGGCGCCGATATTTACGATATCTATGGTCAGGTGATCGAAGGGCAGGGGAGACTCGCCAGCCTGCGCTTCGGCGGCGACGGTGATGAACTCAAACGCGGCGGCAAACCGCCGGTTAATCACGTGACGATTATCGCTCAGCAGGCGCAGCCGGTGGTGCTGGATGAGAAAGGCGAAGGGACGGTGACTTTGCCGATTGGCGACTTTAACGGCGAACTGCGGGTTATGGCCCAGGCGTGGACCGCAGAGGATTTTGGCAGCAGCGAAGGAAAAACGATCGTGGCGGCGCCGGTTATTGCCGAGCTGAATATGCCGCGCTTCCTCGCCAGCGGAGATACCACTCGCCTGGCGCTGGATCTCAGCAATCTGACCGATAAGCCGCAGACCCTCAACGTTGCGCTGGCCGCCAGCGGTCTGCTGCAGCTTGAAGGGGGAGAAATACCGCCGGTGCATCTGGCTCCCGGCGCGCGCAGCACCCTGTTTGTGCCGGTTCGCGCGCAGCAAGGCTTTGGCGATGGTCAGGTGAATGCCACCATCAGCGGCCTGAACCTGCCGGGTGAAACCTTCGCGCCGATGCAGAAGCAGTGGCAGCTGGGCGTGCGTCCGGCTTTCCCGGCGCAAACCGTGAATTCCGGCGCTGTCCTTCAGCCGGGTGAAAGCTGGCAGGCTCCGGCGGCGCAAAGCGAGGGCTTCTCGCCGGCCACGTTGCAGGGGCAGCTGGTGTTCAGCGGCAAGCCGCCGCTGAACCTGGCGCGCTATATTCGCGACCTGAAGGCCTATCCTTACGGCTGCCTGGAGCAGACCACCAGCGGGCTATTCCCGTCGCTCTATACCAACGCCGCCCAGCTTAAAGCCCTGGGGATCGGCGGCGATAGCGATGAAAAGCGACGCGCGGCGGTGGATATCGGCATTTCTCGTCTGCTGCAGATGCAGCGCGATGATGGCGGTTTCGCCCTGTGGGATAAAGAAGGGCCGGAGGAGTACTGGTTGAGCGCCTACGCGATGGACTTCCTCGTCCGGGCGGGCGAGCAGGGCTACAGCGTACCAACCAACGCCGTCAATAACGGCAACCAGCGCCTGCTGCGTTATTTACAGGAGCCGGGGCTGATGACCGTCCGCTATAGCGATGATGCCCAGGCCAGCCGCTTTGCCGCTCAGGCCTACGCCGCGCTGGTACTGGCCCGGCAGCAGAAAGCGCCGCTCGGCGCGCTGCGCGAAATCTGGAGCCGTCACGACCAGGCGCGTTCCGGTCTGCCGCTGCTGCAGCTGGGCGTGGCCCTGAAATTGATGGGCGATGCGCCGCGCGGCGACGAAGCCCTGAAGCTGGCTCTGACGACGCCGCGGCAGGACGCGAACCGCTGGCTCGGCGATTACGGCAGCGAGCTGCGCGACGATGCGCTGAAGCTGGCGCTGCTGGAGGAGAACAAACTGCTGCCGGAAGCGCAAAATACGCTGCTCAGCCATCTGGCGGACGAAGCCTACGGCCAGCGCTGGCTCTCGACGCAGGAGAGTAACGCCCTGTTCCTGGCCGGGCGTACGCTGCAGGATCTCCCCGGCAGCTGGCAGGCGCAAACCTCCGTGCAGGCCGAACCGCTCTCCGGCGAGAAAGCGCAAACCCGCAACCTGACCGGCGACCAGCTGGCGGCCTTGCAGGTGACCAATACCGGCCAGCAGCCGCTGTGGCTCCGTCTCGACAGCAGCGGCTATCCGCAGAACGCGCCGCAGCCGGGGGGCAACGTGCTTGGCATTGAACGGCAAATTTTCGATACCCAGGGCCAGCAGAAATCGCTCTCTTCGCTGCGCAGCGGCGAACTGGTGCTGGTGAAGCTGGAAGTGACGGCTAAGCGTAACGTCCCGGACGCGCTGGTGGTGGATTTACTCCCGGCGGGGCTGGAGCTGGAAAACCAGAATCTGGCCAACAGCAGCGCCAGCCTGCAGGAGAACGGCGAGGTGGTGCAGAATCTGCTTAACCAGATGCAGCAGGCCGATATTCAGCACATTGAGTTTCGCGACGATCGCTTCGTCGCCGCGGTGGCTATCAATGAAGGCCAGCCGGTGACGCTGGTTTATCTGGCGCGCGCGGTGACGCCGGGCACCTATCAGGTACCGCAGCCGCAGGTCGAGTCAATGTACGTGCCGCAGTGGCGGGCAACCGGCGCGGCCAGCGGACCGCTCACCGTTGCACCCTAAATGCGGGCACTGAAGCGCATTAAACGCCGCTGGCGCTGGCTGGCGGCGTTTATTTTTTTGCTGTGGCTGCTGCTGGCCGCCGATCGCCTGTGGCCGCTGCCGCTGCGCGAGGTGACGCCTGCCCGAGTGGTGGTGGCGGAAGACGGGACGCCGCTGTGGCGTTTCGCCGACGCGCAGGGCGTCTGGCGCTATCCGGTGACCCTGGCTGACGTTTCGCCGCGCTATTTACAGGCGCTGATCCAGTATGAAGATCGCTGGTTCTGGGATCACCCCGGCGTTAATCCGTTCTCGATCGTTCGCGCCGCCTGGCAGGATCTCACTTCCGGGCGGGTGATCTCTGGGGGCAGCACCCTGACCATGCAGGTGGCGCGCCTGCTCGATCCGCATCCCCGAACCTTCGGCGGCAAGCTGCGTCAGCTATGGCGCGCGCTGCAGCTGGAGTGGCATCTGTCAAAAAGCGAGATCCTCACGCTCTACCTCAACCGGGCGCCGTTCGGCGGTACGCTGCAGGGGATCGGCGCAGCCAGCTGGGCCTATCTCGGTAAACCGCCCGCGCAGCTCAGCTATGGCGAAGCGGCGCTGCTGGCGGTACTGCCGCAGGCGCCGAGCAGGCTGCGTCCGGATCGCTGGCCGGAGCGAGCGCAGGCAGCGCGCGATAAAGTGCTGCTGCGGATGGAAAATCAGGGCGTGTGGCCATCGCTGCCGGTACGAGAAGCTATCGAGGAGCCCGTCTGGCTCTTTCCGCGGCAGATGCCGCAGCTGGCGCCGCTTTTTGCCCGCCGCGCGCTGGCGAGCAGCCGCGCAGAGAAGGTGGTAACGACGCTGGATGCCGGACTGCAGCGGCAGCTGGAAGACCTGGCGCTGAACTGGAAATCGCGCCTGCCGCCGCGCAGCTCTTTAGCGATGATCGTGGTCGACCATACCAATATGAAGGTTCGCGGTTGGGTAGGGTCGGTGGATATCAACGATGATAGCCGCTTTGGTCATATTGATATGGTCTCGGCGATCCGCTCCCCGGGCTCGGTTCTGAAGCCGTTTGTTTATGGTATGGCGCTGGATGAGGGGCTGATCCATCCGGCTTCGTTGTTACAGGATGTGCCGCGACGGTTTAGCGACTACCGGCCGGGGAATTTTGACAGCGGTTTTCACGGGCCGGTGAGCGCCAGCGACGCGCTGGTTCGCTCTCTGAACCTTCCGGCAGTGCAGGTGCTGGAGGCCTACGGGCCGAAGCGTTTTGCCGCCAGGCTACGCAATGCCGGATTGCCGCTGATGCTGCCCGCCGGCGCGGAGCCGAATCTGTCACTGATCCTCGGCGGCGGCGGCGCGCGTCTGGCGGATATCGTGGCGGCGTACAGCGCGTTCGCCCGCCATGGTAAGGCGGGACAATTGCGCATCACGCCAGACTCACCGCTGGTTGAGAGGCCGCTGCTGTCGCCGGGCGCCGCGTGGATCGTGCGGCGCATACTGGCCGGCGAAGCGCAGCCGGTGCCCGATGCGTCGCTGGTGCAGGTGGTGCCGCTGGCGTGGAAAACCGGAACCAGCTACGGCTACCGCGACGCCTGGGCGATCGGAGTGAACGCCCGCTATCTGATAGGTATCTGGACCGGGCGACCCGACGGCACGCCGGTCGTCGGGCAGTTTGGCTTCGCCAGCGCGGTGCCGCTGCTGAACCAGGTGAATAATATGCTGCTGGCGCGCCCGGCGATGAGCCGCGGCGGATTGCCGGCCGACCCTCGCCCGTCGTCGGTCAGCGCCGGGACGGTTTGCTGGCCCGGCGGGCAGAATTTACCCGCGGGCGACGCGAACTGCCGCCGACGGCTGGCCACCTGGCTGCTCGATGAGAGCCAGCCGCCGACCCTGCTGCTGCCCGGCCAGGAAGGTATTCGCGGGATTCGCTTCCCGGTGTGGCTGAATGAGAAAGGGCTGCGGGTGGCGGCAGATTGCCCCGGCGCGGTAGAGAAAAGCCTCGACGTCTGGCCGCTGCCGCTTGAACCCTGGCTACCCGCAGGCGAACGGCGTCGCGTCAGGCTGCCTGCGGTTTCGGCGGCGTGTCCGCCGGTGCAAACCGCGGATGCCGCTCCGCTGGTGCTCTCCGGTCTTCGTGAAGGCGCGGTGGTTAAACGGCTGCCCGGCGAGAAAAAGGTGATGCTGCCGCTGCAAACGACCGGCGGGGAGGGGCGCCGCTGGTGGTTTCTTAACGGTGAGCCTCTGCCGGCGGAAGGCGCCGGCGCGACCCTTAACATCGATCGCCCTGACCGTTATCAGCTGGTAGTGATGGACGAGGCGGGGCAAATTGTTGCCGCGAACTTCACCGTGCAATAAACGTAACGTGCCTTAATTGGCGGGATTTGTTGTTTAAGGTCGCTTTTTTTTAAAAAAATGTTACCTAAACACATAGGCAATCGCCTTAGATGATGATTATAATTCGCGCCGTATTTATCGGTCTCATCTGCTCATCTGCAAAACAGAACAACATATATAAAGAGGTTATCATGGCTATTGAACGTACTTTTTCCATCATCAAACCAAACGCGGTGGCAAAAAACGTTATTGGCGGCATCTTTTCTCGCTTTGAAGCTGCAGGGTTCAAAATTGTTGGCACCAAAATGCTGCATCTGACCGTTGAGCAGGCTCGCGGCTTCTATGCTGAGCACGAAGGTCGCCCGTTCTTTGACGGTCTGGTTGAATTCATGACTTCCGGCCCGATCGTGGTTTCCGTGCTGGAAGGCGAAAATGCGGTTCAGCGTCATCGCGACCTGCTGGGCGCAACCAACCCGGCGAACGCGCTGGCGGGTACCCTGCGCGCAGACTACGCTGACAGCTTCACCGAGAACGGCACCCACGGTTCCGATTCCGTTGAATCCGCTGCGCGCGAGATCGCGTTTTTCTTTGCTGAAGGCGAGGTTTGTCCGCGCACCCGCTAATCTCCCGCGTCTTTCACGCCACCGCTTTGTTGGCTTCATTCGCGCACCCCGGTCACATAGTTATCTATGCTCCCGGGATTTGCGAATTCGCCGCCTCGCCGTGACGTAAAATACTTTGGAGATACCCATCCTCGTCGTCTTTTCGACTATCGCGGTGTTGGCTGCGCGCGTTTACCCCGGTCGCTTATCTGTGCTCCCGGGGCTTCGCTTGCTTACCGTCTTGCGACAATCGAAAATCCTTAGAGGATCTGCCAGGCAGTTACAGATTTTTTCATCATTGCTGCGTGCAAACATGGTATTGATGGACCAGAATTTGTAGAATACAGCGCCCCGGATGAGCAGTCGCTCCCGGGGCGTTTCTTTTTTCAACCCTCCAGGGGCCATAACGTGTAATAACGAGGCCGGAATCAATTATGTCTGAACAAATAGTCACACCTGATAGCGCCGCTCTGACGGTGCCGAACAAAGATGCCAAAATCAACCTGCTGGATTTGAATCGTCAGCAGCTGCGCGAGTTTTTCAAAAACATGGGCGAAAAGCCTTTCCGCGCCGATCAGGTGATGAAATGGATGTATCACTACTGCTGCGATAACTTTGATGAGATGACCGATATCAACAAAGTTCTGCGCGGCAAATTAAAGGAAGTCGCGGAGATTCGCGCCCCGGAAGTCGTTGAAGAGCAGCGCTCCAGCGACGGTACCATTAAGTGGGCGATTGCCGTTGGCGATCAGCGCGTCGAAACCGTGTATATCCCGGAAGACGATCGCGCCACCCTGTGCGTTTCTTCCCAGGTGGGCTGCGCGCTGGAGTGTAAATTCTGCTCTACGGCCCAGCAGGGCTTTAACCGCAACCTGCGGGTTTCGGAAATTATCGGCCAGGTCTGGCGCGCGGCGAAAATCGTCGGCGCGGTGAAGACCACCGGCGTACGTCCGATTACCAACGTGGTGATGATGGGGATGGGCGAGCCGCTGCTGAACCTGACTAACGTGGTGCCGGCCATGGAGATCATGCTCGACGACTTCGGCTTTGGTCTCTCTAAACGTCGCGTCACGCTCTCCACTTCCGGCGTGGTGCCGGCGCTCGATAAGCTTGGCGATATGATTGACGTCGCGCTGGCCATCTCTCTGCACGCGCCGAACGATACCATTCGTGATGAAATCGTGCCGATCAACAAGAAATACAATATTGAGACCTTCCTGAACTCGGTGCGTGGCTATATTTCGAAGTCCAACGCCAACCAGGGACGCGTCACTATCGAATACGTCATGCTGGATCACGTCAACGACGGCACCGAGCATGCGCACGAGCTGGCCGCGCTGCTGAAAGATACGCCGTGCAAGATCAACCTGATCCCATGGAACCCCTTCCCGGGCGCGCCGTATGGCCGTAGCTCCAACAGCCGTATCGACCGTTTCTCCAAGGTGTTAATGGAGTATGGTTTCACCACTATCGTGCGTAAAACCCGCGGCGACGATATTGATGCCGCCTGCGGTCAGCTGGCCGGCGACGTTATCGACCGGACCAAGCGTACGCTGCGTAAACGTATGCAGGGCGAAGCCATCGACGTGAAGGCGGTCTGATAATCAATGATGCAGCGCGCAGCCCTGGCGGTGCGCTGCATATTTATGTGGAATCGCCGGGCGAAATACGCTGTTGTGGTTAATAATTACGGTGCGTTTTTGTCGACTTTGAGGCAGTATGTAGCGGTACAACAACCGCTTAGCATTCAATATTGATAAGTCTCTGTGATACCAGGTCATACGGACTTATACTGTTTGTCTGACGTTGAGCAGATGTCTCGCGGCGCGGGGTCACCGGCGCTGAATTTTAAATTTCACGTACCAGTAGTTGTAGCGAATGAATACTGAAGCCACTCAAGACCATCAAGAAGCAAACACCACGGGCGCGCGTCTGCGTAATGCCCGCGAACAACTCGGGCTCAGCCAGCAGGCGGTGGCTGAACGCTTATGCCTGAAGGTTTCCACGGTTCGTGATATTGAAGACGATAAGGCACCCGCCGATCTTGCTTCAACCTTCCTGCGCGGCTATATCCGCTCTTATGCCCGCCTTGTGCACATTCCTGAAGAAGAGCTGCTGCCGATGATGGCCAAGCAGGCTCCGATCCGGGCGGCGAAAGTTGCCCCCATGCAGAGCTTCTCGCTGGGTAAACGCCGTAAAAAGCGCGACGGCTGGCTAATGAGCTTTACCTGGCTGGTGCTGTTCGTGGTGATTGGCCTCAGCGGCGCCTGGTGGTGGCAGGACCACAAAGCGCAGCAGGACGAGATCTCCACGATGGCCGATCAATCCTCCGCCGAACTGAATGCGGGCGATAGCAACAGCCAAAGCATCCCTCTGGATAATCAATCGGCGAATTCTGCACCGGATACCGCCGCCAACAGCGCGCCTGTAGAAACGTCTCCGGCGCCAGCGGCGTCGACTCCGGCCCCGGCTCCGGCCGAGAATAACGCCGTTGTCGCGCCTTCTCAGGCCAACGTCGATACGGCGGCAGCGCCGGCAACTTCGCCGTTACCGACCGACCAGGCAAACGTGACCGCTGCGGCGGCCTCCGCCCAGGATCTGGTGCTGAATTTTACCGCCGACTGCTGGCTGGAAGTGAGCGATGCGACCGGTAAAAAGCTGTTCAGCGGTTTACAGCGTAAAGGCGGTAACCTCAATCTGAGCGGCCAGGCGCCTTATAAGCTGAAAATTGGTGCCCCGGCGGCGGTACAGATACAGTATCTGGGTAAACCAGTCGATTTGAGTCGTTTTATCAGAACTAACCAGGTTGCACGTCTGACCCTCAATGCCGAACAATCACCGGCGCAGTAATAGACGGGTAACGCGGGAGATTTTTCATGCATAACCAGGCTCCGATTCAACGTAGAAAATCAAAGCGAATTTACGTTGGGAATGTGCCGATTGGCGATGGCGCTCCCATCGCCGTACAGTCGATGACAAACACGCGCACCACCGATGTGGCGGCGACGGTAAATCAAATTAAAGCCCTTGAGCGCGTTGGCGCGGATATCGTGCGCGTTTCGGTGCCAACGATGGACGCAGCGGAAGCGTTCAAGCTTATCAAACAGCAGGTTAGCGTACCGCTGGTTGCCGATATCCACTTCGATTACCGCATTGCCCTGAAGGTAGCGGAATACGGCGTTGATTGCCTGCGCATTAACCCGGGCAATATCGGCAACGAAGAGCGTATCCGCATGGTGGTGGACTGCGCTCGCGATAAAAACATCCCTATCCGTATCGGGGTGAACGCCGGCTCTCTGGAAAAAGATCTCCAGGAAAAATACGGTGAACCCACCCCGCAGGCGCTGCTGGAATCGGCAATGCGCCATGTCGATCACCTCGATCGTCTCAACTTCGATCAGTTTAAAGTCAGCGTGAAAGCTTCCGATGTGTTCCTGGCAGTTGAATCCTACCGCCTGCTGGCGAAACAGATCGATCAGCCTCTGCACCTCGGGATCACCGAAGCGGGCGGGGCGCGCAGCGGCGCGGTGAAGTCCGCGATCGGCCTCGGCCTGCTTCTGTCTGAAGGGATCGGCGATACCTTGCGCGTTTCTCTGGCGGCGGATCCGGTTGAAGAGATCAAAGTGGGCTTCGATATTCTCAAGTCGCTGCGCATTCGCTCTCGCGGGATCAACTTCATTGCCTGTCCGACATGTTCACGACAGGAGTTTGACGTTATCGGTACCGTTAACGCGCTGGAGCAGCGGCTGGAAGATATCATTACGCCGATGGATATTTCGATCATTGGCTGCGTGGTAAACGGTCCCGGCGAGGCGCTGGTTTCCACCCTCGGCGTGACCGGCGGCAACAAGAAAAGCGGCCTGTACGAAGACGGCGTACGTAAAGACAGACTGGATAACGACGATATGATCGATCAGCTGGAAGCGCGTATTCGCGCTAAAGCATCGATGCTTGATGAGGCGCGTCGCATCGATATTCAGCAGGTTGAAGCGAAATAACGTGTTGGGAAGCGATACGCTTCCCGTGTATGATTGAACCTGCGGGCGCGAGGCGCCGGGGTTCATTTTTGTATATATAAAGAGAATAAACGTGGCAAAGAACATTCAAGCCATCCGTGGCATGAACGATTATCTGCCGGGCGAAACCGCTCTCTGGCAGCGCATTGAAGGCTCACTGAAGCAGGTGCTTGGTAGCTACGGTTACAGCGAAATCCGTTTGCCGATTGTAGAGCAGACCCCGTTATTCAAACGCGCTATCGGCGAAGTGACCGACGTGGTTGAAAAAGAGATGTACACCTTTGAGGACCGTAACGGCGATAGCCTGACTCTGCGTCCGGAAGGTACCGCTGGCTGCGTACGCGCCGGCATCGAACATGGTCTCCTGTACAATCAAGAACAGCGCCTGTGGTATATCGGGCCGATGTTCCGCCACGAACGTCCGCAAAAAGGGCGTTATCGCCAGTTCCACCAGATTGGCGCGGAAGCGTTCGGTCTGCAGGGGCCGGATATTGATGCCGAGCTGATTATGCTGACCGCCCGCTGGTGGCGCGAGCTGGGCATCTCCAGCCACGTTGCGCTGGAGCTGAACTCTATCGGTTCGCTGGAGGCTCGCGCTAACTATCGTGACGCGCTGGTGGCCTATCTTGAGCAGTATAAAGATAAGCTGGACGAAGACTGCAAACGCCGCATGTACACTAACCCGCTGCGCGTGCTGGATTCTAAAAACCCGGACGTCCAGGCGCTGCTGAACGACGCCCCGACGCTGGGCGACTATCTTGATGAAGAGTCCAGAGCGCATTTTGCGGGACTTTGCGCGCTGCTGGATGATGCCGGTATCCGCTATACCGTGAATCAGCGTCTGGTGCGCGGTCTCGACTATTACAACCGCACCGTGTTTGAGTGGGTCACCACCAGCCTCGGTTCCCAGGGCACCGTCTGCGCCGGCGGCCGTTACGATGGTCTGGTTGAGCAGCTTGGCGGTCGCGCAACCCCTGGCGTCGGCTTTGCGATGGGGCTGGAACGTCTTGTTTTACTGGTTCAGGCAGTGAATCCGGAATTTAAAGCCGATCCTGTTGTCGATATATACCTGGTAGCCTCCGGAACTGACACCCAGTCCGCAGCAATGCGTCTGGCTGAACAGGTACGCGATGCGTTACCCGGCGTTAAGCTGATGACCAACCACGGCGGCGGCAACTTTAAGAAGCAGTTTGCGCGCGCTGATAAATGGGGCGCTCGCGTTGCGCTGGTGCTGGGCGAATCAGAAATCGCTGACGGAAACGTGGTAGTGAAAGATTTACGCTCAGGAGAGCAAACTACCGTAACGCAGGATAGCGTTGCCGCGCATTTGCGCACACTTCTGGGTTAATCTCCCGGGAATCATTAGTCAGGAGAAGGACTGCGTGGAACTTTACAATAACGAAAACGATCAGGTCGACGCGCTGAAGCGTTTCTTTGCTGAAAATGGCAAGGCGCTGGCCGTTGGGGTGATTTTGGGCGTTGGCGCGCTGGTTGGCTGGCGCTACTGGACCTCCCATCAGTTGGATACCGCCAGAGGCTCGTCCCTGGCTTATGAAAATGCGATTTCCGCCCTCAAATCGGATAAACCAGAAGCGCTGAACGCTGCGCAGAAATTTGCCGCCGACAGCAAAAACACCTATGGTGCGTTTGCTTCTCTTGAGCTGGCGCAGCAGTTTGTCGATAAAAACGACCTGCAGAACGCTGAAAAGCAGCTTCAGCAGGGGCTTACGGCCGCTTCTGATGATAACCTGAAATCGGTTATCAATATGCGTCTTGCTCGCGTCCAGCTGCAGCTTAAGCAGCCTGATGCCGCGCTGAAAACCCTGGATGCCGTGAAAGGCGAAGGCTGGACCGCGATTGTCGCTGACCTGCGCGGCGAGATCCTGCTGAGCAAAGGCGATAAGCAAGGGGCGAAAGCAGCATGGGAAGCGGGCGCGAAAAGCGATGCCTCACCGGCGCTCAGCGAAATGATGCGTATGAAAATAAATAATTTGTCCATCTGAGAGGGACTCGATGCAATTGCGTAAATTACTTCTGCCAGGGCTGCTTTCCGTTACCTTATTGAGCGGCTGTTCGCTGTTTAACAGCGAAGAAGATGTGGTGAAAATGTCGCCACTGCCGACGGTGGAAAACCAGTTTACGCCGTCCACCTCCTGGAGCACCTCCGTTGGCGGCGGTATTGGCGAATTCTACTCTAACCTGCACCCGGCTTTTGCTGATGGCGTTGTGTATGCCGCCGATCGTAAAGGTACCGTTAAAGCCCTTAATTCAGGCGACGGCAAAGAGGTGTGGTCGGTTAATCTGGCAGAGAAAGACGGCTGGTTCTCCCGCGCGCCTGCGCTGCTCTCCGGCGGCGTGACCGTCTCCGGCGGCCACGTTTATATCGGTAGCGAAAAAGCGAAAGTTTATGCGCTGAACACCAGCGACGGTACCGTCGCGTGGGAAGCGAGCGTGGCGGGTGAAGCGATTTCTCGTCCGGTCGTCAGCGACGGCATGGTGCTGATTCATACCACTAACGGTCAGCTTCAGGCGCTGAACGAAGCCGATGGCGCGGTGAAATGGACCGTTAACCTTGATATGCCAGCGCTCTCCCTGCGCGGCGAATCCGCTCCGGCTACCGCCTACGGCGCAGCTATTGTAGGCGGCGACAACGGTCGCGTCAGCGCGGTGCTGATGCAGCAGGGCCAGATGATTTGGCAGCAGCGTATCTCTACCGCGACCGGTCCGACCGAAATCGACCGTCTTAACGACGTCGACACGACGCCGGTTATCGTGAACGGCGTGATTTACGCGCTGGCGTACAACGGCAACCTGACGGCGCTGGATCTGCGCAGCGGCCAGATTATGTGGAAACGCGAGCTGGGTTCAGTGAACGATTTCATTGTCGACGGCAACCGTATTTACCTGGTTGACCAGAATGACCGTCTGCTGGCGCTCACCACCGACGGCGGCGTGACGCTGTGGACGCAAAGCGATCTGCTGCACCGTCTGCTGACTGCGCCTGTGCTGTATAATGGCAATCTGGTTGTTGGCGATAGCGAAGGCTATATGCACTGGGTCAACCCTGAAGATGGTCACTTTGTGGCTCAGCAGAAGGTGGACAGCTCAGGCTTCCTGACCGATCCGGTTGTTGCTGACGGCAAACTGCTGATTCAGGCGAAAGACGGCACGCTGTACGCGATTACGCGTTAACAACAGCGGTAGTCTATTTTTGAGAAACGGCCCCTGGCAGACAGGGGCCGTTTTGGCTTTTTTAAAAACGCCGTGAAAACGGGCGTTGTATCGATTTTTGTATGAGGCATTTAACATGATACCTGTGGTCGCGCTTGTCGGGCGCCCTAACGTTGGAAAATCCACGCTCTTTAACCGCTTAACGCGCACTCGCGATGCGTTGGTCGCGGATTTCCCGGGGCTGACTCGTGACCGTAAGTACGGTCGTGCTGAAGTGGAAGGCCGCGAATTTATCTGTATCGATACCGGCGGGATCGACGGTACCGAAGATGGCGTAGAAACGCGAATGGCGGAACAGTCGCTGCTGGCGATTGAAGAAGCGGACGTGGTGCTGTTTATGGTCGATGCGCGTGCGGGCCTGATGCCGGCGGATTCGGCAATTGCGAAACATCTGCGCTCCCGTGAGAAACCGACTTTCCTGGTGGCAAACAAAACTGACGGTATCGATGCCGATCAGGCGATTGCCGATTTTTGGTCGCTGGGGTTAGGCGAGATTTATCCTATCGCCGCTTCCCATGGCCGCGGCGTCACCAGCCTGCTCGAGCACGTGCTGCTGCCGTGGGTTGACGAGGTGAACCCGCCGGAAGAAGTGGACGAAGACGCGGCATACTGGGCGCAGTTCGAAGCCGAGCAGAACGGCGAAGCGCTTGAAGAGCCGGAAGATGATTTTAACCCGCAGGATCTGCCGATTAAGCTGGCGATTGTGGGCCGCCCGAACGTGGGTAAATCAACGCTCACCAACCGTATCCTGGGTGAAGATCGTGTGGTGGTTTACGATATGCCGGGAACCACTCGCGACAGCATCTACATCCCGATGCAGCGCGATGAGCGTGAATACGTCCTTATCGATACCGCAGGCGTGCGCAAGCGCGGCAAAATTACCGATGTCGTCGAAAAATTCTCGGTGATCAAAACGCTGCAGGCGATTGAAGACGCCAACGTGGTGCTGCTGGTGATTGATGCGCGCGAAGGGATTTCCGATCAGGATCTCTCCCTGCTGGGCTTTATCCTCAACAGCGGTCGTTCGCTGGTGATTGTCGTCAATAAATGGGACGGCCTGAGCCAGGAAGTAAAAGAGCAGGTGAAAGAGACCCTGGACTTCCGTCTGGGCTTTATCGACTTTGCCCGCGTGCACTTTATCTCCGCGCTGCACGGCAGCGGCGTAGGCAATCTGTTTGAATCCGTGCGCGAGGCGTACGACAGCGCCACCCGTCGCGTGGGCACCGCTATGCTGACCCGCATCATGACCATGGCTGCTGAAGACCATCAGCCGCCGTTGGTGCGTGGCCGTCGCGTGAAGCTGAAATATGCCCACGCCGGTGGTTATAACCCGCCGATCGTGGTTATTCACGGTAACCAGGTTAAAGATCTGCCGGATTCTTATAAACGCTACCTGATGAACTACTTCCGTAAATCGCTGGAAGTGATGGGCACGCCGATTCGTATTCAGTTCAAGGAAGGGGAAAACCCGTTTGCCAACAAACGCAATACCCTGACGCCGAACCAGATGCGTAAGCGTAAGCGCTTGATTAAGCACATCAAGAAAAGCAAATAACGAATCACAACTACGCCGATTGTTAAAAAGCCCGCGTGCGCTGAGGAATCCCCAGTAATGGGCGGGTGAAAAAAGACAGGCATAGAGTTTT